>JAPXTT010000124.1:0-4525 GCA_033812395.1 Leucobacter sp.
TGCGTCTCGGCGAGCTCGCGCTCGAGGCGGGTCTGCCCGAGGGCCTATTTCAGGTGCTCGCGGGTCGAGGCTCGGTGGTGGGCGAGCGATTCGTGACGAACCCTGCAGTACGAAAGCTCGTCTTTACTGGTTCAACCGAGGTGGGCAAGCGAATCATGGCGGGCGCAGCAGACCAGGTGAAGCGGGTCACACTCGAACTCGGCGGCAAGAGTGCGAACATCGTGTTCGCCGACTCCGACATCGAAAAGGCTGCAGCAACCGCACCATACTCGGTCTTTGATAATGCAGGCCAAGACTGCTGCGCGCGCAGCCGCCTGCTCGTGCAGCGCAGCGTATACGACCGCTTCATGGAGGGCTTCGAGCTGGCGGTGAAGGGTGTCAAGGTAGGAGATCCCACGCTCGAAGAAACAGAAGTGGGCCCGCTCGTAACCCTCGCTCACCGCGAATCGGTCGCTTCGTTTATCGATGACGACGCACCCGTGGCCTTCCGCGGTTCGGCGCCAGATGGCCCCGGTGCGTGGTTCGCCCCGACCGTGGTGACCCCCGAACGTGGCAGCCGCCTCGCCACCGAAGAGATCTTTGGTCCTGTCGTCTCGGTGCTACCGTTCGACGACGAGGCCGACGCGATCGCGCTCGCAAACGATACCGAGTACGGTCTGAGCGGCTCGATCTGGACGAACGACCTCGGCCGGGGCATTCGCATGGCGCGCGCCGTCGAGGGCGGCAATCTCTCGGTCAACTCGCACTCATCGGTGCGCTACTCGACCCCGTTCGGTGGCTTTAAACAGTCGGGCCTCGGCCGCGAGCTCGGCCCCGATGCGGCAGAGCACTTCACCGAGACAAAGAATGTGTTCTTCGCGAGCGAGTAACCCCCGCACCCTGAGCTTGTCGAAGGGTGAGGCGATCCTCGCTAAATAATCAACTTCTTACGAACTCTCTGCACCATGAAAGGCAATGCAATAATGAGCGACATCACCCCAATCGATCTGACCCAGCGACTCGCAGGCAAGGTCGCTGTCATCACCGGCGGCGCGAGCGGTATCGGCCTCGCCACCGCGAAGCGCATGCGTGCCGAGGGCGCCAAGATTGTGATCGGCGACCTTGACCCCGTGACCGGAGAGGCCGCCGCCGCAGAGGTCGACGGGCTCTTTGTGCAGGTGAATGTGGCAAACGAAGAGCAGGTCAACAACCTCTTCGACACGGCCGCGCGTGAGTACGGTTCGGTCGACATCGCGTTCAACAACGCAGGTATCTCGCCCGACGACGACGACTCGATCGAGACCACTGAGCTGCCCGCGTGGCAGAAGGTGCAAGACGTGAACCTCAAGAGCGTCTACCTCTGCTCGCGCGCGGCGCTGCGTCACATGACGAAGCAGGGCAGCGGCTCAATCATCAACACCGCATCGTTTGTGGCGGTCATGGGCTCGGCGACCTCTCAGATCTCGTACACCGCCTCGAAGGGTGGCGTGCTCGCCATGACCCGCGAGCTCGGGGTGCAGTTTGCTCGCCAGGGCATTCGCGTGAATGCGCTCTGCCCCGGGCCGGTCAACACCCCGCTGCTGCAGGAGCTGTTCGCGAAAGACCCTGAGCGCGCAGCTCGTCGCCTTGTGCACGTGCCGGTGGGTCGCTTTGCGCGCCCCGAAGAGCTCGCCGCATCGGTCGCGTTTCTCGCGAGCGATGACGCCTCGTTTATCACAGCGTCGACATTTCTCGTCGATGGCGGCCTGACGAGCGCATACACGACGCCACTCTAACGAGAGATTCGGCGGGTACCCTCATTGGTACCCGCCGAGATGCTCGCACCAGAACCAGGAGGCGTCATGAGCGAAACGCGTCACAGCGTCGAGTTTCTGAGCCGTGCCGTACGCTCGGGCAACCCGTACGAAGAGACGGTGCAGCGGTTGCTGCAATCGATTCGTCTTGGGGTGATCGAGCCGGGGGAGCGTCTGCCAGCAGAGCGCGAGCTTGCTGTCATGCTCGGGGTCAGTCGAGACACGCTTCGCGAGGCAATTGCGACTTTAGCTGATGCCGGGTACTTGCTTTCGAGGCGAGGGCGTTACGGTGGCACATTTGTGGTCGAGGATCTGCCCGCAGCGAGCGGCAGTGAGGGTGAGCCGCAACTTGACGCCGAGCAGCTTGATGAGATTGCGATGCTAAGACGGGTGCTCGAGGTTGGGGTGATTACCGAACTGGCAGCTCGCGAGCTCACCGCCGCAGAGCGATCTGCCATCGCGACCGCACTCGACGATTGCCTCGCCGCTGATGTGGAGTCGTTCAGGCGCCACGATTCGAGGCTGCACCTGCTGTTCGCTGAGCTGACTGGGTCGCCCGGTCTTGTGCAGTTGAGTGCAGACCTGAGAACTCGGCTCAACACGGCGCTTGAGGCCATGCCGATGATGCCACCGAACCTGTTGCACTCGAACGAGCAGCACGCTCAGATAGTGAGTGCGGTGCTCTCTGGCCGGCCAGAGACCGCAGCAAGAGTGATGCGCGAGCACCTCGCGGGCACCGAGGCGCTGCTGCGCGGCTTTGTTGAACGGTGACCGGGACTGGGCCGCACAAAAAATCCAAAAAGGTAGTTACATCTACCATTAATTTCAGTATTCTCGAAGATGCGCCCGTGAAACACGGGTGGTCTTGTAATGATTCACAAAGAAGTGAAAGGGGCCACAAATGGCCAAAGACACCCTAAAGGTCTCGGGAGTGACCTATACCCACGCGGAGTCGGGGTATTTCGAGAAGCGCAAGCTGAAGCGAGCCGCCGGCATCTGGGGCCTGTGGGGCCTCGCCGTTGGCGCGGTGATCTCGGGCAACTTCTCGGGATGGAACTTCGGCATCGAGGCTGCAGGCTTCGGCGGAATGCTCATCGCCTTCGCGATTCTTGTCGTCATGTACTACGGTCTTGTCTTCTCGATTGGCGAGATGGCGGCAGCGATGCCACACACCGGCGGCGCCTACAGCTTCGGGCGCGCGGCGATGGGGCCGTGGGGTGGCTTTGTGACGGGGCTCGCAGAGACCATCGAGTACGTCGCTACCACGGCGGTGATCGTCTACTTCTCGGCAGGCTACGCGAACGGAGTGACCGAGTCGCTGATGGGCTTCACGCTGCCGACCTGGGTGTGGTGGATCATTCTCTACGTCGCCTTCGTCGCCCTGAACACCGCAGGCGCCGCGATCTCGCTGAAGTTCGCGATCGTCGTGTCGTTCATCTCGATCGGCGTGTTGGTGCTCTTCGGCATCATGGCGCTCGTGAGCGGCAGCGCCGACTTCGGTAGCCTCTTCAACATCGAGCCCGACCCCGGCCAGACCGCGTTCTTGCCGCACGGCCCGCTGCCGATCCTTTTCGCGCTGCCGTTCGCGATGTGGCTCTTTCTTGGCATCGAAGAGCTGCCACTCGCAGCAGAGGAGTCAAACGACCCCGTTCGTGACATTCCGAAAGCGGGCATCTGGGCTCGCGGTACCTTGGTATTCACTGGTCTGCTCGTGCTCTTTCTCAACACCGCGGTGCTCGGCGCAGAGGCGACCGGCGTTGCGGGTGAGCCGCTGCTCGACGGATTCCGCGCGATCGTCGGCGACGAGCTCGCCTGGGTTGCAGGTGTGCTCGCCCTGTTCGCGCTCTTTGGTCTGCTTGCCTCACTGCAGGGCATTATGTTCGCCTACGGGCGCAACATGTACTCGCTGTCGCGTGCCGGCTACTACCCGAAGTTTCTCTCGCTCACTGGCAAGCGCCAGACCCCGTGGGTGGCGCTCGTCGCTGGCGCGATCATTGGCTTCGGTGCGCTGCTCGTGGTGCAGTTCACCGGTGGCGATGGTGGTGTCGCCGGTGCGGTCGTCTTGAACATCGCGGTGTGGGGCGCGGTGCTCGCGTACTTCATGCAGATGCTGTCGTACCTGATTCTGCGCAAGAAGTTTCCGAACGTCGAGCGGCCATACATCAGCCCGTGGGGCAAGTTCGGTGCGATCGCCGCGGCCATTATCTCGGCGTTCATCTTCTTGGGCTTCCTGCTGAATGAGGCGTTCCGGCCCGCAATCATCGCTATTGTGATCGTCTACGTGATCGCGCTTGTCATCTTCGGCATTTACACCCGCCACCACCTGGTGCTCTCGCCAGAAGAAGAGTATGCGATTTCGGGTGGCATGCACCGCGACCCTGCGAAAGAGGGCTACGGCGGTGCGGTCGAAGACGAATTGCTCGCGCTCGACGGCGTCGACGGCGAAGAAACAACGAAGGTCTAGCTCTAGCGGCGAGGATCAGTGGGGTGGAGGCTTTCAGCACCCACCCCACTCCATTTCGCTGGTAAGCTAAACCCACATGTGAATATAGGCCGCAAAGGGGTGTTCGCCCCCGTAGCCGCTGCGGGAGAGTTCGAGTTGTAATGCTGACTCGGCGCCGTAGGAGCAATCCCTCCCCGGGAATCTCTCAGGCATCCGTACCGCAGCGACGAGGCAACTCTGGAAAGCAGCGCGTGACTTCTCGCGAAGTCGCCGCTCACCGACGGTGCAAAGGCGCCCTGTGATGCAGCAA
>JAPXTT010000125.1:0-4430 GCA_033812395.1 Leucobacter sp.
CGAAGGGCATCACCGTGCGCGAGGCAGTGATCGATATGGGCTTCGTCGAGCGCGGCGAACTCAGCGAGGCAGACCTCGACAAGGCGCTCGATCTGCTGTCGATGACCCACCCAGGGGTCGCGAAGTAGCAAAGCAGCCCGGCTGCTGTGGTTCAATGATGAGGGAGAATGCTTGAGAACTATTAACACCAGAGGCGAAGAGCAGTCATGACTAGCAATGTGTTCGAAGCCAACACACCTGGCGCGAATTTGAACGATGACTTGACCCAGCTCATCGCCGATCGGGATTCATGTGAAGCTGCACCTTCAGATCCGCTCAGCTCGGCCATGCTCGAGACCGACGAGACACTTATTTCGCAGTTGCGCTGCGGTGACTCTTCGGCCTACACCGCACTTTGGGCAAAACACGTTGATGCCGCGCTGCGTGTGGCGAGACGCATCGCCCCGGATCACGCTGAAGACCTTGTTTCTGAATCATTTCTCGTTCTCTACCAACAGATTGCGGTAAAGAAGAGCGGGCCAGAGACATCATTTCGCGCGTACCTGTTCACCGTGATGCGCAATACCTCGGCACGTTGGCACCAGGAGGGCAAGCTCATTGAATCTGCCGCCGATGTTGAAGAAATTGCTGAAGATGACAGTCTGAGCCGGCTTGAAGAACAGACAGATGCACAAGGCATTCTTACCTCGCTTCGTGCACTCCCTGATCGCTGGCAGCGTGTGCTCTGGTTGGTTGAAGTCGAAGAACTACCACGACCGCAAGTTGCAAACAAGCTCGGTATCAAGCCGAATGCGGTTTCCGCGCTGTATCGCCGGGCGCGCACGGGGCTCAGACTCAGCTGGCTCGAACACCAGGTTCCTTCCCTTCTCGCCAAAGACCCCCGCCATGTCGCGGGGCAACTACCAAAGGCACTCATATCGCGTAGACAACATCCGCTGACTCGAGATGCACAGCAGCACCTAAAAAGTTGTCAGACGTGTGCTGACCTCTATGCCGATCTACTCAGCACTCAGCGAAGAATGGTATCGACCTCTCTCGCGGCTGCGGGCTTTGCCGCACTCGGAGTTGCTCTGCCTGCCTCGCAGACTTCACTCTTCGCAGCAGGTGCTGGCAGTGGAGCACTGCTTTTCGGCGGGGCAGGGGTTGGCGCCGGGGCTGGAGCGAGCTCTGGAACTAGTGCAGGGGTTGCTGCCGGAGTTGGTGTTGGGGCCAGTACTGGTATCGGTACCGGTGTCGGCGCCACTGTGATTGCCGCGAGCGTCAGTCTGCTGGTAGCGGGAAGCGTTGTTGTAGCCTGGCTGCCTAATGCTGAGCAAACTCTCTCGACTACAGAGGTTGCCGAGACCGTCAACCCTGCCCATGAGACAGGCGAGAACCAAACAGAACAGCAAGATCCACCCAATGACGCACAGCCAGAGCCCACTGCACCTGTCAGCCCCCAGAGCCTCGGCCGCGGCAACAATGATGACTCTATCTGGAACATTGGCTTCGCAACTGATGGTGCCCCAAACGACTTTTACGTGCAGCCTGCACGGCCACCAGGGGGCATCGTAGCTCCACCAGCAACCACCGACCCCGGCACCACCAATCCGAATCCCGGTACTGCCCCCAACGTTTTTGTCACTTCCCCCACCAACGGTTACATTGCACCCCTGCTCGGTGGCATAACTGCTCCAGAAACAACAATCACCATCGAGTTGCAATACCCCGCGAACACTGCAGGTAGTGCTCCACGCTCCGAACAGTTCACAACAGCTGCAACCGCAACCGGATCTTGGTCTTTCGACCTGCGCTCGGTCGCCTCAGTCGCAGCTGGTAGGTACCAATTTCGAGCCTGGACAACCACGGCAGGCCAAGCTTCACCTGCAACTTTCGGCCAGTTCGATATCGCCGCCCCTGGGGTCTCGGGTTTCGAGCACATTACCCCCTTCGAAAAGATCCCTCTGCTCGAAGCAAGCACCACGGGTCTCGTCTTCAAAGTGCAAGGGCCCGCAAACGGCACCGTCTGCCTCTCGTCGGTCTACAGCGGCCAGACAACGTTGATCCAGCTCGGGGCCGACGGGACCTCGGTGCAACGTTTACGGCTGCTCAGCGGCGGCACATATTTTCTCAACTTGCGTGTCTGCGACGGAGATTATCGTGGTCCAGCGTTCGAGCAGTTCATCGACGTCGAAGACGCAGATACAGCGCCGTTCTGGACGTTTGGTACCGATCCCGCTGATACCGTCTTTGAACTTACTAAAGAATGAATGCTCCTCTTGCCCTGTCTGCGCACGTGGCATTTCGAATCACTCTCAGCTGCTCTCAACCCGCCCACTCACGAATGGCAGAGAGCATCTCATCTACACCGTTTAGCTAAGAGAATTTCGAACCGCCTTAGCGAGTGCTCGTGACGATGAGGGGTGAAACATTCCCGCCAGCACATCACGGTAGAGCCGCGCAAGCTCACTGTCTGCTTGAAAACCGCGCGCCCCAACAAGCCGCATAGCCGTGTCAACGGTGCGACGGGCTTCATCTGTGACGCGATTTCGGGCTGCGGCGAGCGCCACGAACCAGTCTGTACGCTCAAGCCGCGAATCGATGTCGCGGGCAAGCACCTCAAGCGTGTCGAGGCTCGTTCGGTGGTCAAGCACCGCACTGATGAGCTTCGATGACACCTCTGGGTCATCAAGTCGAGTGGTGAATTCACCACCGCTTGTGGGTGCTGGAGCAGACGCTGCCTCGGTCGCAAGTTCGAGTGCCCGATCAGCAATGCCCGCGTAAACTGCGGCGGTAAGAATCGAAAACGATGAAAAAATTGCGAGCACCAGTGGAGCACTACTGTCGTATGGCTCGATGCGTGCAGCTACATCGCTGGCTTCGACACGCACCCCAGCGAGCCGTGTCGTGTAGCTCTGGGTGGCACGCATACCAAGGGGGTTCCAACTGCCCGGGTGCGATATCTCTCCCTGCTTCAGATTTGAATTGTCTGCCCCCTCACGGCGAACAAAACCGAAGATAATCTGACCCTCTTCAGGTGTCTTAGCGTGCACACCAAGCCTCGTCCAAACCGGAGAGAGTGTGGTGAATATCTTGGTACCTGTAACCACATAGGCGCCACCTGGCATCGGCTCAGCCAGACAGCCAGAATCCATCAATACCGACTCGTTGCCCGCCTCACTAATACCAAACGCAAATACTTCACCCGCTACTGCATCTCGTAATACCCAGTCCAGCGACGCCTCGTGCTCGCTGGTGAGGTTTCGTTCGTTGAGAAACCTAGCCGCCTGTACCCACACCAAATGCATGTTCACGCCGAGTGCCGTTGCAGGTGCGTAGGCTGCGAGCCTGCGCTGCGCAAGCACCAGCTGCGTAAGACTGAGCCCCGCCCCACCGACCGGCTCAGGAACAGGTGCTGCGAGATACCCACACTCACCCAACTCCGCAAAGTCTTCGGCAAAGAAAATGTTCTCAGCATCGAAATGGCCGGAGCGGGCTCGAAACCTTTCAAGCATCTCTTTCGGTAGCAGCGTCTCAACCTGTGTATCGCCCATATCTCAAGCATAGGCAGTGTCATACATTCGATGAGCCACGCTTGCAGCACCGGCAGCAACGGCAAGACCCACCAGGGCGATCACCAAACTCCGAGAAAAAATTTTAATTGGAATGCGTCACTTTTCTGCAGTTCACGACTCTCATTAGGTGAAGAGAGAATATTTCCTTCTTCACGAGAGTCAGCGGAGGCTCCCCCAACTTCGGCCTCCGCTGACTCTCACGCTTTTAGCTACACCCAAGTGATGTAGCCACTGCGCTACTCCTCGAGCAGGCTCGTCACAAGATCAGAAATTTCGCTGCGTTCACTTCTCTGCAGTGTCACGTGGCCAAAAAGCGGATGGCCTTTCAGTTTCTCGATCACCGCGGCGATACCGTCATGGCGGCCGACACGCAAGTTGTCGCGCTGTGCCACATCGTGGGTCAGCACCACCTTCGAGTGCTGCCCGATGCGGCTCAGCATGGTGAGCAGCACGTTACGTTCGAGAGATTGCGCTTCATCAACGATCACGAACGCATCGTGCAGCGAGCGACCGCGAATATGCGTGAGTGGTAGCACCTCTACGAGGCCGCGCGCCTCGACCTCATCGAGCACGTTCGCAGACACGATCGACCCGAGAGTGTCAAAGACCGCCTGGCCCCACGGGTTCATCTTCTCTTGCTGGTCACCAGGCAGATAGCCGAGCTCCTGCCCACCCACCGCGTAGAGCGGGCGAAACACCATCACCTTGCGGTGCTGCTGCCGCTCGAGCACCGCTTCAAGACCAGCCGCGAGCGCCAGCGCAGACTTTCCGGTGCCGGCCCGGCCGCCGAGCGAGACAATGCCCACCTGTTGGTCGAGCAGCAGGTCGATCGCGAGCCGCTGCTCCGCGCTGCGGCCATGCACCCCGAAGACCTCG
>JAPXTT010000126.1:0-4428 GCA_033812395.1 Leucobacter sp.
ACATTGGCCGCGCTGGTCGCGCCGATGATGTCCAGTGGCATCCGGCTCGTGCGGTCTGCATTGCGTGCGGTCTTCACTGCGTACAAGATATGCACTGCATGTGGTCTGCGCTGCGTACAAGATATGCACTGCATGTGGTCTGCGCTGCGTACGAGATAGGCGCTGCGTACGAGATAGGCACTGCGTACGAGATTTTCAGCCAATCTGGCGTACGTGATGCATATCTCGCACGTAACGTAGTGGTGGCAGTTGGGACTCCTGAAATCACATGATGCGTATTCATCACTTGACTACAGGAGTTCAGTTCGTACAGCGCGCCTCTGCGCCGGTCGCGCCGGTCGCGCCGGTCGCGCCGGTCGCCCCGGTCTACATGACTGTAAGAAGCCCCGGGGTTGGGTGGGGACCGTCTTGGCCTAGAGCACCCGAATCGGAGTGCCTGCGGCGATGCCAGTGCGCGCCTGCAGCGCCTCGTCGACCTGCGCGAGCACGGGCGAGCTGGGTGAGACTGCGAGCTTCAACGCCTCGAGCACATCTGCCTCACGGCCACCGAGCGAAAGCGCGACGCCGCTCACCGAGGTGAGCAGCGGCTCTGGCAGCTCGGCACCGCCGCGCGCCAGCACCGAGCGCACGGCCGCCGCGAGGGTGGCTAGATTTTCGTCAGAAAACTGCTTTGAAGCGCTCGCGTAAGACACGCCGTCAAGAGAAACGCCAGAGCAACAAATGAGTGACTCTTCAGGCACAAGTGTGACGTGCAACTCAAGCACGCTCGATGCGCCCCCGGCAGACGCAGAACCCGCCCCCTCTGCAGAGAGCGGGAGCGGGTTCGATGCGCCGAAGCTGAACTTCAAATCCATGATGTCCAGGCTACCGGAGGTGTGGCGGCTTAGCTGTCGCCCCTTCGCGAAGCTGAGGGGCGACGTGTAAGGCAACTTAGGCTGCAGCCACAACCTCGGTGTATGAGGTGTACGCCATCTCAGGGAACGCCTGTGCGACGCCGTCATTGGTCAGCACGCCCTCGTGAGCGTTGAGACCCTTTGCGAGCGCCTCGTCTGCTGCGAGTGCAGCCTTCCAGCCCTTGTCGGCGAGTGCAACGACGTAGGGCAGTGTGGCGTTGGTGAGCGCTGCGGTCGAGGTCTCGGGCACGGCTCCCGGCATGTTTGCCACGCAGTAGTAGATCGAGTTGTGCACCTCGAAGGTGGGGTCGTCGTGTGTGGTGGCGTGCGAGTTCTCAAAGCAGCCACCCTGGTCGATTGCGATATCGACGAGCACCGAGCCAGGCTTCATCTGCGCGACCATCTCGTCAGTGACGAGTTTCGGTGCCTTCTCGCCTGGAATCAGCACCGAGCCGATCACGAGATCAGCGTCTTTCAGTGCCTCGGTGATGTTGTGGGCGTTTGAGGTGCGGGTCTGGATGCGACCGTTGAACTCGTCTTCAAGCTGCTTGAGTCGGGGCAGTGCGATATCGATGATGGTGACCTCAGCGCCCAGGCCGTAGGCCATGCGTGCAGCTTGCTCGCCAGCTGCGCCGCCGCCGATAACGACGACCTTGCCGCGACGGGTTGCGGTGACCCCGCCGAGCAGAATGCCACGACCGCCATTAGCCTTCATGAGGCTGTATGCGCCGACCTGCACTGAGAGGCGGCCAGCGACCTCGCTCATGGGGGCGAGCAGGGGCAGACCACGGTTGGCGAGCTGCACGGTCTCGTATGCGATGGCGGTGGTGCCCGACTCGAGCACCTTTTCGGTCAGGGTCTTGTCTGCGGCGAGGTGCAGGTAGGTGAAGAGCACCTGGCCCTTGCGCATCTTGTCGTACTCAGAAGCAATAGGCTCTTTGACCTTGAGAATCATGTCGCTGTCGGCCCAGACCTGCTCGGCAGTGGCAACGATGGTTGCGCCAGCTGCTTCGTAGTCAGCGTCGGTGATGGCCGAGCCGAGGCCTGCGCCCGCCTGCACGAACACCTCGTGGCCGCGACGCTTCAGCTCGAAGACGCCAGCCTGGGTGATGGCGACACGGTTTTCATTGTTTTTGATTTCGGTGGGAATGCCGACGCGCATGTGCTGCTCCATTCAGATTTGGTTGCTACTGCCGAGCCGGGAGACTGCTTGCAGTGTGCGGCGCACACATGACCCCATCGCTCGATAGCTAAATTCTGCACTATCTTCGACTGTTTCAAGAGAGAATAGAATATTCTTCGAAAACATGGCGATTTTTGCTGGGAATTTTGCGTTAGATGGGATTAAACGCGTGGAAGAGTCGAAGAATCTGCGAGAAGTGGCGATGCTTGATGCGGTGGATCGCCAGATCATCGAGCAACTGCAGCTCAATGGGCGCATGACGAATGCCGAACTTGCCGAGCGAGTCGGCGTTGCGCCCTCGACCTGTGTTGCGCGAGTTCGCAGTTTGGTTGCACGGGGCATCATCACCGGCTTCACTGCGACGGTCGACCCCGCGGTAATGGGCATGACGTTACAGGTGCTCGTGAGCGTCACGATTCGTTCGGGCGCGAGACAGCGCATTTCTGAGTTCAGTGAAGAGCTTCGGGCGTTGCCTGAAGTGCTACAGCTGTTCTTTCTCGGCGGAGTTGAAGACTTCATTATTCACCTCGCTGCGCGCGACTCAGATCACGTGCGCGACTTCGTGATGGAGCATCTTTCGGCGCACCCGGCGGTGTCATCGACCCGTACCAGCATTGTGTTCAGTCACCACCAGAACCCGGTGGCATGAGGGCATCGTCGGTAGAGTTCGTCGAGGCTAAGGCTCGCCGATTATCTAGACAAGCTCAATGCACAGGTTCACGCCCTGAGCTTGTCGAAGGGTCAATGAGCGGCAGCCTCAGTGCCCCTGGGGTGGTGTGAGCCTCACTTCGTACTGGTCTAGCGCCTCTGCGGCGGCACGCAGCGCCGCGCTGCTGTATTGGCCGATTGCGCGCTCCTCAAGCAGCGCCGCCCGCTGCGCCTCGAGGCCCGTATGCGCGAGTCGCAGGTAGCTTCGCCCCTCTGCCTCTGCCTCTGAGGCTTCGTGCTTCTCTGGTCGGGGCAGCGAGAACGCTAGCGAGGCGATCGAATTCTGCACACTCGACCTTGCACGTTTGGCCACCTGTTCTGAGGGCACGAAATGGTCGGGGTGGTGCTCTGCGAGCTCGCGATCGTGCGCGAGCTCGGCATCGACCGCGGTGGTGCCGGCTTCGACGAGGTCGGCATACAGCGCGACCAGTTCTTCCGTGCGATCGCTCACGCTCGGGCCCTGTGGGCGCAGCTTGCGAATGAGCGGTGGCAGAGTGAGGCCGTGCAGCAGCAGGGTGACGACTGCTGCGACAAAGGCGATCAACACCAGCTGCGAACGAAACGGCACGGTTGTGGGGATCGACTGGGCCGCGGCCAGCGTGACCACGCCGCGCATGCCGCTCCAGCCCAGAATGGTCGCTCCGCGCCAATCGAGGCCCTGTTCACGTGCGTGCGTCGCATCGGCCAGGCTGCGTCTGGCGGCGCGGTTGAGGCGATCGAGTTTGATCTGCCCGGTGTCGGTCGCCTTGTCGAACTTCGGGTGTCGCTGCATGCGGGCCGCGATGCGTTGCCATCCGTCAGCTTTCGCTTCGTATCTCGGCAGGGCTCTCGCAAGGCTCCAGGTGACCGGCCACATGAAGGCCATTCGCAGCACGACGAGCACAACGACCACACCGAGACCGATGAGGGCGGTGTGCTGCAGGTGCAACTCACTGCGGCCGATGTCATCGACAAGCTTGTGCAGTTCTAGGCCCATGAGCAAGAACACGCCGTTCTCGAGCAAGAACTGAGCAGTACGCCAGTTCAGGCGCTCATTCACCCGCGAGATGGCACTGAACTTGCGGGGTGCGTGGTGCCCGGAGTAGAGCCCGGTGACGACGACGGCGAGTACGCCCGATGCGCCAACGTACTCGGTGGGTACGAACGCGATGAAGGGCACGGCGAACGATACGACGGTGTCGTAGACGGGGTTTTTCATCTTCGATCGTACCCACACAGTGACCACACCGACCGCGAAGCCGATTGCGATCGCGACGGCGACCGCATACGCGAAGTTGGCTGCCGCCTCCCAGAACACAAAGCCCCCTGCGGTTGCCGCGATCGCGGTTCGAAGCAGCACGAGCGAGGTCGCGTCGTTTACGAGGCTTTCGCCCTCAAGAATAGTTACGAGGCGTGGCGGCATGCCTACTCGCTTACCGATAGAGGTCGCAGCCACCGCATCGGTCGGTGCGACCACGGCGCCGAGCGCGACGGCGGCGGCAAACGGAATCGAGGGCACCACGAGGTGCAGCAGAGCGCCAATGATGAGCGCCGAGATGATGACGAGCACGACAGAAAGTGCAGTGATCGGGCCGACGTTTCGCTTTAGGTCAAGGATCGGCACGTTCACCGCCGCCGCATACAGTAGCGGCGGAAGCACCCCGA
>JAPXTT010000127.1:0-4327 GCA_033812395.1 Leucobacter sp.
AGGGCACGAATGTCTTTGCCGCGGCTCTCAGCCACGAAACGCTGAATCAACACGTTCTGCCTGGTCGAGTGCAGAGTCTCGATGATCGCCTCAGCGACCTTTACCTGCGGCGCGAGGATCACACCAATGCCCTGCGTACCTTCGAGCAATTTGATCACCACTGGCGCCCCACCCACACTCTCAATGGCGGGTCGCACGTCGGCGCGGTTGCGCACAAATGCAGTGGCAGGCATATCGATGTTGTGCCGTGAGAGTATCTGGATTGCGCGCAGCTTGTCTCGCGCATTCGAAATACCGTTCGCGGTGTTTGGCGTGTAGACATCCATCTGTTCAAACTGACGCACCACCGCGGTGCCAAAGTAGGTGATCGAATTACCAATTCGGGGCAGCACCGCGTCGTAGTCGCTCAGTTGCTTGCCTCGATACCGAAGGTCAGGTTCTCCTTCTGCAAGGTCTATCGCGAAGCGCAAAGTATTCAGCACGAGTGCACGATGACCACGGTCTTCTGCGGCAGCTTTGAGTCGCTGCGTCGAATAAGCCTGCGGGGCGCGCGAGAGAATCGCCAATTTCACGGTGATACCTGCCAAGATAGATGCGTGAGTGAACTACACCATTCAAGCACCTTCACAGGCTGGCGTGAATGGGTCAGCCTACCTGAGATCGGCGTGTCGTGGCTAAAAGCCAAAATAGACACCGGGGCACAGACTTCTGCCCTGCACACGACGAAGCTCGAAGAGTTCAAGCGCGACGGCGAAGACTGGGTGCGCTTCGCTGTGCACCCCTGGCAAGACAGTGAGCTCGATGAGGTCTTGGTCGAGCGCCCGGTGCACGATCGGCGCACCATTCGCAGTTCATCTGGCCATTCGCAGGATCGCCTGGTCGTGATCATGAATGTCAGTCTGTGCGGGCGGGTGATCCCCGCTGAGGTAACGCTCACCAGCCGAGATGAAATGGTGTTTCGCATGCTGATCGGCAGGCAAGCGCTGCGCCAAGGGTACATCGTCGACTCGGCGGCTTCTTATCTGGGCGGCAAGCCCAACGGTTCGGTGCGACGTCGCAACCGTGGCCGCGCATAGCCGATCCCGGCACCTCAGCTTTTCGGCCTAGATACCGGGATCAGCAACCGAGCGGCCCCCTAACTCTCCCTGCGACGAGCTCGCATCGACTGCAGCATCAGACCAGATGCCACCAGCATGGCAAGGGCACCCGCCCAAAGTAGTGGCGAAGTGTCGCCGCCACCTGTGTTCGCGAGAGCCGGTGGTGTCGTTGTTGGCGGCGGAGTTGGCGTCGGGTTCACCACGGTCACAACCGGCGGGCTGCAAGTCTTTGTAGCGGTGAAGCTTGTTTCTGCCACTTCTGCAATGTAAGCCTCATACTCACCTTCAACAGCCAGGGGCATAACGACACTGCCGATTCCTTCGCCTGATGTGCGCATCTCGGCTGTCTCACTGTATTCGTTCGGGCCTAAAATTCGCACGTAATACATCGTCTCTGCATAGAGCCCTGTGCCCACAATCGTCAGCTCCATTACCCCCGCATTGCAAGTCACTGTTGCGGTGAGCGCAGGTGCTGGGGGCTCTGGTGGGCACTCAGAGATTTCAAACTCGGCAGAAGCAGAGGGCTGGTCTTCGCCGACGCCCACAATTGTCGCAACGTAGCTGCCCGGCCAGTCGAGCCAAGCCCAGACGTGCACCATACCGTCTTGGTCTGCCTCATACACATGAGAGAACACCAAAACATCGCCCATATATATCGTTACCAGGTAGTCGTGGCCAACGAGAAGCATCGACCCCACGATCAGAGATTCTGAGCCTTCCTCGTATTGACCTTCGCCGTCGGTGGCTACTATGCAATCACCTGGGTCGACATAGATTTCTGGCTGGGTTGGGCATTCCCACTCGCCATCACCCCAATCGCCTTCTTCCCCTTCCCAGCTCAGGGCCTCACTGCCGTGTTGAGGCCCAGCCGCAAAACCTGCAGGTGTCAAGCACTCAGGCACCTCCTGACATTCGGGGTCATAGCCGTAACCTCTCTGCAAGTACAGATCTTTGCAAACCTCTTGCTTGAGCTGAGAAGATCTGGCCGTTGGCGCCTCAGCCTCGGCGAGGCCATCACCTTGAGTCGTATCTGTACTCGATATCGCGACCTGCTTCGCTGGCACACTCTTTGGCTCGTCGACTGCCTGACCGTCAGTTTCAGACTCGTCACCCGCATCAATAATGGCCTGACCGTCAGTTTCAGACTCGTCACCCGCATCAATAATGGCCTGATCTTCGACCAGCTCGTCAGGCTGGCTCGGCTGTGCTTCGGCTTCTGTCTGTGAATCTTCTTGCACTGAAGTCGCAGTCACGTCTGAAACGGGAGCATTTTCTTCCCCTTCAGTTGCAGTGGCTGCTACCGCCGGCCCCAGACAGAGCGCGGCTGTCGCGAAAATCGCGACAGCGATCTTCGCCCCTTGCAGGCGACCAACAACGACTCTGTTGCTATGCCGCCCACGCACTTGTAGTTTCATGAGCTGTTCCGTTCGTGGTGACCCGGTCGACCCCTGCCGACGCGGGCATGAATAAGAGTTGTCGACTGCCGCCCACCGAAATGGTGCAAACCAAACGTGTCGAGACCCCCCCTTTCTCAGCGAAAGCAGTTTGTGGGCAGGTAGGTCGAATCACCGCCAGTGTAAGAATTTCAAGTGCCAGCGCGCATCGGGCAATACTACGTATTCTGGGCAACTCACGTGTCGTGACGGTACGCTTTACGCATGTCTGTTTCAGATCTTTCTACCAGCACTCAGAACTATCTGAAGGCTGTGTGGACGCTCTCTGAGTGGTCAGATGAGCCGGTCACGCCATCGCTCATCGCAGAGCGCACAGACCTCAAGCTTTCGTCAGTGTCAGACGCGGTGCGTCGCCTCACCGCGCAGGGACTGCTCAACCACACCCCATATGGAGCTGTTGAACTCACCGAAACCGGCCGGGCATACGCGGTTGCGATGGTACGCCGCCACCGCCTCATTGAAACCTTTCTGGTGAACATGCTCGGCTATGGCTGGGATCAGGTGCACGACGAAGCAGAGCATCTTGAGCACGCGGTCAGTGATTTTATGATCGAACGAATCGACGAGCTGCTCGGCCGCCCGACCAGAGACCCCCACGGCGACCCTATTCCCCTCGCCGACGGCAGCGTGACCACCCCGGCAGCGGTGAGACTCGGGCAGGTTCAAGCTGGCACTGAGGTGGTAGTCGAGCGCATCAGTGACGACGACCCCTCGCTGCTGCAGTTTTTCGAGGATCGCGGTATCGTACTCGGCGCACGTTTCGTCGTGCACGATGGAGCCCCTTTTTCAGAGTCCATAGAAATACGTATTCATGGCGAGGATCAGCCAGTTGCACTTGGTCGCATCGCCACCGACGCACTCTACGTGTCGCGAGGTTAGCCTGTGAATCAGATGTGGCTAACTTTTGGCGGCAAAGCGTCTGAACCCTGCTCAGCATAAGCACCATGCTCCGTCGCAGCTCGACGTACTCTCACCATAAGCCACGACGCGATCGCGACAACCGAGCAAAACGTAACGAGAGCAAACAGTGTCGAAGCCGTCACTTGAGTGAGCTGCGAGTACACCACTTCGGCGGTTGCTGTCGGCATTGTCGCGGGGCTTACCGCACCCAGAAATGCTAGTTTTGCGGCGTAGAGACCGCCCCCAAGTACGAGCAGGCTGACCGCGGTGCCCGCAGCAGCCCAAGTGAGTGCTCTCAACCGGTTTCGGGCGAGCAGCAGGCCTGCGGCGAGCGCAGCGGCTGCCGCCCAGGGCAACCAGTCGCCTAACACTGTCGCACCCTGATAGATCGTTCGCACCTGCACCAACGATTCTGAGGTGAGTATCGGAATAGTTCGGTCGATTACAGGTATCGCGGTTGCAAACAACACACCCTGGTCAATGAGCGCGCTTCTCACACGGGCAGTCACTGCGGTCAGGCTCACAGAGAGTGTGCCTGAATTATCGAGGTGCAGCAGCGCGTTCGGGTCTTGCTGCAACACCGCAATTGCTCTTGAGTGCGCCTCTCGCAGGGCAACCTCCCAGAGGCTAGCAAATTGAGGTGAGGCGACAATCGTTTGAGTGCCGGTTGCAATCAGCGAGCGTACCCCGCTTGCCGCGGCTCTTTCGAGCATCGGCAGCGTGGGTGTCGCGACTGAGGGCAGGTTCAGTTGCGCTACCCCCGAGAACGCTTCGCTCATCAGGGCATCAATGTCGAGGCTCTGCTCGATCCCACTCGCTACCTCTGTGGCGATGAAACTCTGCACCTCGGGTGTGTGCGCGAGCGGAGCGAAAGTC
>JAPXTT010000128.1:0-4317 GCA_033812395.1 Leucobacter sp.
GACACGATCACGCGCTCGGTGCCGTTGATGATGAAGGTGCCCTTGTCGGTCATGATGGGGAAGTCGCCCATGTAGACGGTCTGGCTCTTCAGCACCTGGGTCTCGGTGTTGTAGAACGCTGCCTCGACGTAGAGGGGTGCCGAGTAGGTCTTGCCCCGCTCCTTGCACTCCTCGATCGAGAACTTCTGCTCGTCGAGAATCGGATTCTCGAACGACAGCTGCATCGTGCCGGCGTTGTCTTCGATCGGCGAGATCTCGTCGAAGATCTCCTCGAGGCCGCTCTTCAGGGCGATGTCGTCGCGCCCCGCTTTCTGAGCCTCGACGACACGTTCTTTCCACGTGTCGTTGCCGACGAGCCAGTCGAAGCTCTCGAGTTGCAGCGCAAGAAGGTTCGGCACCATCAGGGTGTCGCTAATCTTGGCGAACGAAAGCCGCTGGTGAGCGCGGCCGTTCTTGGGTGAATGTGTGGAAGTTGCGTTGCGCGCAGCAGCCAAGGAAACTACCTCCGTGGGCCCCGTCGGGCCGTCTGACCTGGTCTAGCGGTGATGGCTTCGATCCGCTCGTGAAATAGGAACAACGAGCTCGCTGGCCGACCGCAATATGAAGGCACACAAAAGAATTCGAAGCGCAGCTATCAACTGTAACCCATTTGTTACGTACCCACAAGCTTTTCTCCAAGGATCGCAGCCACCCGCGATTGAGTGTCGGAGCAACCTGCAAGGATGGGGGTATGAGCTCCCCCCACTGGACCCCCGCACCGAAGCGTGGCATCATTCCGCTGCGCCCGCTCGACTTTGGCACGATCCTTGGCAAGTCATTCGCAATGCTGCGTCACAATCCGTCGGTGTTGCTCGGCTTCGGCGTATGTACCCAGCTCGTCGTCGGGTTGCTGGGACTCGGTCTATTCGCCCTTATCTTCGCGGGCAACATCAGTCGCTTAGAGACGCTCACGCCGAGCGACCCCGACTACGACGCAATCATGGCAGGCACCCTGGGGCTCTCCCTCGGCGCTGGCCTCTTGATCAGCATGCTCTCGATCGCCATCGGCGCGGCGGTGCAGGGCGTGGTTGCAGCAAACCTGCGCATCGCCGTGCTCGGCGAGAAGCCGAAGCTCTCCGAGGTCTGGCAACAGGTCAAGCCGGTGTTCTGGCGCATCCTGGGCTACACCCTGATGATCGGGCTCGCGGCCGGCATCGCAATCGTTGTTCTCGCCGCAATCGCGCTCGGCGCCGGCGCCGGCTTGGGAGTCGCATTTGACGAGGTAGGCGTGGGCGTCGGAGTCGGCATCGCGCTGGGCCTCGCCCTGCTCCTCGGGTTTACCCTCTTCGTCATCTGGATCGGCACGAAGTTGCTGCTCGTGCCGACCGTGCTCGTCATCGAGCGGTGCACGATCGGTGAAGCGATGAAGCGCTCGTGGCACCTGGTGCGGGGCAGGTTCTGGGTCGCGTTCGGCGCAACCGCCCTCGTCGGCGTCATTATCGGCTTCGCCGCGAACGCGGTAAGCGGCGTGGCTCAGTTGTTCGCGATGCTGCTGATTCCCGTGCTCATGCCGACGGGTGATCCCCTGGAAGGCAGCGAAGTTTCACCAAGCTCAGTGATCACGATGCTCCTCCTGATGTTTGTGCCACAGCTGCTCGTGCTCGTGATCAGCGCAGTGGGATCAATTGCGCAGAACACTGCAGCAGGTCTCGTCTACCTCGACTCGCGCATGCGCAAAGAAGGGCTCGACCAGGCGCTCGGCAGCTTCGTCGAGCACCTGGCCGTCGGTTGGTCGCGCGAGCAGCTCGGCGACCCGTATGTCGTGCCGCAGTTTGCGCTGCCGCACATTCCCGCGGCGCAGGCACAAACGCAGCTGCAAGCGCCGTACGGCTACACGGGGCAAATGTGATCACCGGTTTCGACACGCTCGCGCTGCCTGGGGTGCTCGCCCGTCTCGCCGCGCTGCCCGACGCAGAAGAGGCGAGGCGTCTCGCCGAGCAAGAGCTGTCGAAATCCGAATATCTTGCCGCGCAACCGAACGCCTTCGACCGCGCATCGCTCGCCGTGCTCGAGTTTCTCGACAAGCTCCTGAACCCAGACCTTGGCAACGGAGCAGGCGGGCTCGTCTTGCTCATCGCGATCGCTGCCGTAGTGATCGCGCTGCTGGTCATCGGCGTGATTGCCTGGGGCAGGCCCCGCGCCTCGCGCCGAATGCAGAGTCACGGGGCTTTGCTCGGGCAACACGATCAGCTCAGCGCGGCTCAGCTTCGTGCCGCGGCAGACGACCTCGCGCGTGCGGGCGACTGGGGCGGCGCCGTCACCCAGCGATACCGCGCGCTCGCCAGGTCATTGATCGAGCGCGAACTGCTCGATCCCGCACCGGGCGCAACCGCGCAGTCGATCGCGGCAGCCGCGAGCCGCTCTTTTCCCGACGAACAGGCAGCTTTGCTCAACGCTGCTCAGCTATTCGACGGCGTGCGCTATCTCGGAGCGCCCGGTGATGAACCCACCTACCAGGCAGTCCGCGCTGTCGACGAGCGAATTTCGCTGGCCAGAATCGCGGTGCCCGCATGACGATTCATTCAGACACTCGTCGAGCCAGCGCGGTAAGCACCACAAGCTCGTCTCCGCCGCGCAGAAACCGCGCATTGCGTTGGATCGGCGCGAGCATGCTGCTTGTCGTGGCAGCTGCCGCGCTCGTCGTGCTGGGTGGCAAGGGGCCGAACGAGCGCGCCGTGCTCGACCCGACAAGCACTTCACCCGAGGGCGCAAAGGCGCTCTCGACGATCCTCGAAGCAGAGGGCGTCTCGGTCGAGATCGCGACCGGCAAAGACGAGGCGCGTCGCCTGCTCAATAGTGAAGACGCAACGCTGGTCATGTCGTCGCCGTTGATACCGAGCGATGCTGCGATCGAAAACGCGCGCGAGCTCGCTTCGAACGCCGCGCTCACGGTGTTCGTGACCGCCGACGAGAAGGTGCTGCGCGACTTCGCGCTCGGCGAGTTCAGCGAGAGCGCTTTTGACCAGGCCGTGAGTGAGTCGTCCACCGGCGACTGCCGCGCATATGACTTCTCCGGTGTTGGTGAGATCGAAGCCGCAGTGCTCTTCGAGCCCGCAGAGGGCGCGACCACATGCTTTACAAATGACAACGGGCAGGCCGCACTGCTATTGGCAAAGGTTTCGGGCTCTGGCGGCAGCGCACACGTCGCGATCATCGGAGCTTCTCCGCTCTTCGACAACGCGCACCTCGCCGAAAACGGCAATGCGGCACTCGCCTTCGCCCTACTCGGCAATACTGACCGCGTCGTCTGGTACCAGCCGTCAGCAGGTGATCTCGAAGTAGATCGAGCTGGCACGCTAGCAGCGCTCACCCCGACCTGGGTCACCCCGGTCATGCTGCTTCTTGTCGTCACCGCGATCGTGGCTGCCGTCTGGCGCGGCCGCAGGTTCGGCCCGCTGGTCGAAGAGCGCCTGCCCGTCACCGTGCGCGCCTCAGAGACGATGCACGGGCGCGCACGGCTCACTGCGCAGACGGGCGACAGCGCGCACGCTGCTGCCGCATTGCGCGACGGGGCGGTGCGGCGCCTCGGCAAGAGACTCGGGCTGTCACAGCGCGCGACGCCCGCGCAGATCGCGTACGCGATTCCCCACGAGCCGGCGCTCACGCAGCTGCTCACCGGCCCGCTCCCGACGTACGACGCCGAACTCGCGCGTTTCGCCCGCGCGCTGAGCGCGATCCTCGACAGCGTCGACCCGCTGCCACCCTCAGAACCAACGACACCACCCGTGTCGACACGCGACACGACCGACCACCCTAACGAAAGGCCGATCCAGTGACCCAACACGAGAACGAGCCCTCGATGTTCGCCCCGAACTCGGCGCCAGAGCCTCACGCACCCGACGACGCAGCCCTGCGGGTCGCGATGCAGCGCATTCGCGTGGAGGTCGAGAAGGCGGTCGTCGGCCAGGGCGGCATCATCTCGGGGCTGCTCGTGGCGCTGTTGGCACGCGGCCACGTGCTCCTCGAGGGTGTTCCGGGCGTCGCGAAGACTCTGCTGGTGCGGTCGTTCTCGCGCGCGCTTGGGCTCGACACCAAACGCGTGCAGTTCACCCCTGATCTGATGCCCGGAGACGTCACCGGCTCGCTCATCTACGATGCGAAGGCAGGCGAGTTCGAGTTTCGGCGCGGGCCGGTGTTCACCAACGTGCTGCTGGCAGACGAGATCAACCGCACGCCACCCAAAACCCAGGCGGCCCTGCTCGAAGCGATGGAGGAGCGCCAGGTCTCGGCAGACGGGCAGACGCTCGCGCTGCCCGATCCTTTTCTCGTCGCCGCGAC
>JAPXTT010000129.1:0-4307 GCA_033812395.1 Leucobacter sp.
CTAGCCTCTAGGCCAGCTTGCTGGGTTGCCCCCAATACGCCACCGAACGAGGTCGTTCCTCGGCTCAGCAATAGCAACACCCCAATGCATGCGGTCAGCGCGCCGCCGATCACATTGGTCCAAGTGTTGCGCCAGCGTCCAATCACGAGTTCTCTCGGCCGCACCAGGCGTTGCACGACGGGCAATCGGTTCCAGAGCAGCGCGAGCAGCACGAGCGGCAAGACCATGCCCAGCGCGAACACGAGCAGCACGAGTGCACCAAAGAGCGCGTCACCGCCAAATGCGGCGAAGGTGAGGGCCGCCCCAAGCATTGGACCCGCACATACACCAGCGAGACCGTAGACCGTGCCGAGAGCAAACACCGAGGCTACCGATGCACTCTGCGCTCCGCGTTGCGGCACAATTCCGGGCAAGCGTACGCCCAACATCATTACCAAACCCAGCAGAATGACGACAATAGCCGCCACCATCACGAGTTCAAACCGAAAGCGGTTCACCCAAGCACCAAGAGTGCCAGCGAGCATGCCAAGTGGCACAAGAGCAGTTGCGAGCCCGGCAAAGAACACCCCGGTGCGAGCCAACAGTGCCCCTGGGCTGCTAAATGCGTAGGCGAAAAAGGCCGGCAACAGCATGACCGAGCACGGACTGAGCAGCGTGAGCACTCCCCCAAGGAATGCCCCGAGAAGGCTCAGGTTCATGACCCGGACTGTGCAAGCTGCTGATCGAGAAAATCGCGAAAGCTCTCGAGGGGCTGGGCTCCGCTGAATGCTTGATCGCCCACCGCAAAGAATGGCACCCCGGTCACCCCAAGTTGTTGCGCCTGCTCGGTGCTCTGCTGCACAGCTGCCTTGAGATCGTCACGTTGCATGTCTGATTTGAACTGTGCTAAATCTGGCACCCCAGCAATCTCGGCAAACTCAATCAGCTCTTCAGGCAGCAGGTCAGGGTGTCCACCTTCTGGAGCTGCCGCATAGACCGCAGCAAGAAACTCGAAATATTTGCCTTGCTCACCTGCAGCTCTCGCCGCAACCGCAGCTCGAACTGATTCTTCACCGAAAAACGCGACGTCGTGCATCTCGATGCGCACCTTACCCGCGTCGACATACTCCTGAACGAGCTGCGGAAACACATCGCGAGAGAACACCGCGCAATACGGGCAACGAAAGTCGACCCATTCGCTGAGCACCACAGGCGCATCGATCGCACCAATCGCCATTGGATCGTCTGCCTCGCGACGAACATGCGAAACCGCGGCTTGGGCATTTGCGCCAGACCCTGAATCGGCTGCAGCACTCACGTCACCGGCGTCTGCCGAGGGCGAGGTCGTGTTTGCAGCTCCCCATTGAAACCCGGCAAACAACACCCCAGCAATCGCTACTGCGCCAAGCGCGATATTCAGGGTTCTAGCTCGCCTCAGTTTTCGCTCGAGCAAGTGGCGTGGCATGGTTTCTGGAGGCGTGGTCATAATTTCAGAATATGTCACACAGCTGCACAAGACCTTTGCAGCCGTTCAGCTTCATCTGGCAGAGCAAAGCGAAGCCTCACCTTGCTTGAGCAACACGCAGATCGGCGCCATGATGAAGCCATGACTGAAAATGACACAAACCTTGAATCAGCGCTCGACCATCTGCATGCGGTGCACGATGAGGGCAAGATCGGGCAAAAACTGAATTGGTTGCGTGCCGGAGTACTTGGCGCCAACGACGGTATCGTGTCTGTCGCCGGCGTAGTCGTTGGTGTGGCCGCAGCAACTCCAGGCAATGTCGCCGCCATCGCAACAGCCGGTATTGCAGCGCTCGTAGCAGGCGCATTCTCGATGGCCGGCGGCGAATACGTCTCGGTGAGCACGCAGCGCGACACCGAGAAAGCGCTGATCGCAAAAGAGTTGCGCGAGCTCAAAGAACAGCCCGCCGCAGAACTCGCTGAGCTGACCGGGCTTTACCGCAAGCGAGGTCTCTCGGCAGAAGTTGCCCGAAAAGTAGCCGAGGAGCTGACTGCCCACGATGCGCTTGCTGCCCATGCAGAGGTTGAATTAGGCATCGATCCAGAAGAGCTGACGAGCCCGTGGCAGGCAGCAATCTCGTCGTTTGTCGCGTTTACTATTGGCGCGTTGATACCACTGCTGATGATTATTTTGCCGATTGGGAATGCAATGGTTGTCACTGCTGCAGCAGTGGTCATCGGATTGCTGTTGACCGGCTGGATCAGCGCAAAGCTGGGTGGCGCGCCAGTTCTTCGCGCCATACTGCGCAATGTGTTGATGGGGTCGGTAACGATGGTTGCTACCTATCTGATCGGCCTCGCATTTGGCGTTGCGGTTGGCTAAGCGTTTTAGGCCGGTGAGCTCAGTGCACCACCGGGGCCAAGCGCCCGAATCGCAGCGATCAGCTGCGTGGTCTCAGATTCGGTGCCAGCGGTAAGACGCAGGTGCCCATCGATATCGAGATTTCGTATCAGAATGCCCTCAGCACGCAACGCTGCAAAGGTCGCGGCAGGGTCTGAAAAACCACCCACTAGCAAGAAGTTCGCGCCCGAGGGGTGCACCAGGTAACCGAGCGACTCGAGTTCGTCAGCGAGACGATCTCGTTGGCCTCGAATATCATCAACGGCCCGCAACATTTCTGTTGAGTGACGAAGCGCAGCAATAGCTGCGGCCTGTGTGAGCGCAGACAGGTGGTAGGGCAGGCGCACGAGGCGCAGGGCGTCTACCACGGCGTCGTCTGCAGCAAGATAACCGAGCCGCACACCCGCGAAGGCAAAGGCCTTGCTCATGGTGCGAGACACCATCAAGCGGTGACGACCAGGTAGCAGTGTGAGCGCGCTCGGGTGCTCACTATCGAACTCGTGATAAGCCTCATCGACCACGAGCATGCCGTCGAATGCCTCGTAGGCTGCGGTAATCACCGCGAGATCTAGTGAAGTGCCGGTCGGGTTGTTTGGCCCGCAGAGAATCACAATGCTGGGCTGGTGCTCGCGAATCGCGCTGACGACCAGTTCAGGGGTCAGCACATAATTTGTGGGGCGAGGGATCGGCACCCACTCAGTATCAGTGCCGTCTGCGAGCAGGGGATACATGGAATAGGTCGGTGTAAAGCTCAGCAAGCTTCGGCCTGGCCCCCCGAACGCCTGCAGCACCTGCTGCAGCACCTCGTTTGAGCCGTTTGCGGCCCATAACTGCTCAGCGGTTAGCCCGTGCCCGAGGTAACGTGCGAGTTCTTCTCGCAGACCCATAAACTCACGATCTGGGTACCGGTTCACACTACGAACCGCCTGAGCAAGCGAAGCGACAATGTCTTCGACTACAGCTTCTGGCAATGGATGCGTGTTCTCGTTCACGTTGAGGCTCACGGGAACCGGGTCTTGCGGTGCGCCGTAGGGCTGCTTACCAACAAGGTTTGAACGCAGAGGCAAATCGCTGAGGCTGGTCACGCATTCATTCTAGTGATCGAACCCTAGTGGTCGAAGCATGGGTACTGAGGGGCGCGAACCGTCTCAGCCGCCCGGCCCTAGAGACCCAGATTAGACGCGCTGACCACGCCCGGAGCGTCTGCGTAGCGAAGCGGTAGAGCAATAGGCTGCCCCGCAAGCACCCCTGAACCATCAAGCTGGTTCAAGCGCACGATCTCGGCCACCAGGTCGCGCGGGTCGGTGTTCGGGTCAATGCTGCTCGCGACCTGCCAGAGCGACTCGCCGGGTTGCACCACGACATAGCCGAACTCGGTGCCGCCTGTCTCAGCAGAAGCAACCGCTTGAGCGCCACTGAATGTAGCGAGCACCGCGAGCACACCAATCACCAGCAGCGTGGCCAGGGTACCGAACACGGCACGGCCACGACGAGTGAGCCGCAGGCGAGCCCGACCGGGCGACTTCTGCACAGGGGCTGCTTCGCGCGCCTCAGGGCTAACCGCAGAACCGCTCGCACCAGAGCGCGCAATAGCGGCGGTCAGTGGGGTAGAAATGGTGGTGATCGATGCACTCATAATGATTGCTCCTTGCTTCGAGAGAACCGAACCGACAGGCGATTCGAATCTCTGTTTCGAATATACTTTCGATAAAACGAAACCGCAACCCCCACATTCGAATGTATTAGCGAATATTTCACGCGACACTCGAACAAATCTTTGCTTCTGCTCGAACGCAGGGGCTACTGTTTCGATTACGAGGAGTGAATCAGAGACCACCGACATTTACGGCTCGGTGGCCCAGCCATCAGCTTCTCGCAACCGAAAGAAGAGACGATGAGCACTGAATCCAGCGGCCGAGCGCCCAAGGCGCTGACCGAGAAGCAACAGGCGATCCTCGAATTC
>JAPXTT010000130.1:0-4307 GCA_033812395.1 Leucobacter sp.
GCGGCGAAGTCAGCAGTCTTGAAGAGTGCAGACAGATCGTGCAGCGCAAGGCACAGCATGCCGAGCATGCCGTCGGTGCCGTTGATGAGGGCGAGCCCCTCTTTCTCGGCGAGCACGAGTGGCTCGATGCCCGCTGCCGCCAGTGCCACCGAAGCGTCGACGGGAGCACAGTGGCGATCCTCTTCTGAAGCCCTGGTGGCCACGCGAACCTGACCCTCGCCCATCAGCGTGAGCGCGCAGTGGGCGAGCGGGCTGAGGTCGCCCGAGCAGCCGAGCGAACCGTACTCGTGCACGACGGGGCTGATGCCCGCGTTCAAAATCGCGGCATAGGTCTTGGCGACGACGGGGCGCACGCCGGTGCGGCCGCTTACGAGGGTGTTGAGGCGCAGCAGCATGAGCGCGCGCACGACCTCGCGCTCGACCTCGGGGCCGGTGCCGGCGGCGTGCGAGCGAATCAGGCTGCGCTGCAGTTGTTGGCGCTTCTCGACAGGAATCTGCACCTTCGCGAGCGCACCGAAGCCTGTCGAAACGCCGTAGTGCGGGCGAGTGTCGTTCGCGAGGTCTTCGATGGTCTGGCGGCTGGCGGCAATGCGTGCGAGCGCGGCTGCGTCGATCTCGACGCGGGCATCAAAACGGGCGACCGCGACGACGTCTGCGACGGTCAGTGGGGCTGCTCCGAGAATCACTGTGTTGCTCATGCATCGATTTCATCGCACAACGGGCGTATTGGTACCCCTCGCGGTCAGGGTTTCGTCTGGAATCCCAGACTCGCACAGGAGCGAGGCGGTTCACTACAGAACGAATCACCGGTAACTTCGGAGATAGGCAAAAATACGGAAGCTTTTTCGAGATTTCTCTGTAGTTTCGGTTGATCTCCGTAGTTTCAGGTGTCTGACCCAAGAGCCGAGTAGCTTCAGGCAGCTTTAGGCGGCTTCAGGCGGCTTCAGCCGGGAGTAAGGAACAGAAATTATTATGAATAGCACCAAGCTTTCTCATGACGAGCTCTGGCCACGCGCGGGTGGTTGGCAAGACCCCGCGGGGCAGCGCACAGACCTCACCATCGTCGGTGTGCCGACGAGCCGCACTTCGCTGTCGCCAACTAATGCACACGAGACGCCAGCCGCGATTCGCGATGCCCTGCGCCGCTATTCGACCCACATCGTGGCAGCCGGCGCACCCGGCCACCGTGGCGAAGAGACCGAGTTGGTGCTTCATGAGGCTCTCAGCATCGCCGACGCTGGCGACGTCGCAGACCCCGACTCTGAGGCGGGTGAGCGAGAGGCCGCGAAAAGGATCGCAGAACTCTCTGCGCAGGCAGACCTCGTGGTGGCGCTCGGCGGCGACAACGCGTGCACCGTGCCCGCGGCGCTAGGTGTCGCCTGGGCGCACGGAGGCATTGAGAGCGCGGGCCTCATCACGCTCGACGCGCACCACGACCTGCGTGACGGTCGCAGCAACGGTTCGCCCGTGCGCAGGCTCATCGAGATGGGGCTGAACCCGCGCCGCGTCGTACAGATCGGCATCGCAGACTTCGCCAACTCGCAGGCGTACCGCCAGCGTGCGAAAGACCTTGGCATCACCGTGATCCACCGCGACGAATTGCACGATCGCCAGCTCTCTGAGGTAGTGAATGAGGCGCTCGCGATCGCGGGCGGGGGCGGGGGCGCGATTCATGTCGACCTTGACGTCGACGTGTGCGATCGCAGCGTCGCACCGGGCTGCCCGGCCTCGGTGCCTGGCGGGCTACAAGCGCACGAGCTGCGTCGCATCGCGCGCCTGCTTGCAGCTGACTCGCGGGTGCGTGGCCTCGACATTGCCGAGGTCGATGCCACCGCAGACACGCCCGATGCCCGCACGGTGCGCCTCGCGGCGCTGCTCGTGCTCGAGGCCGCGGCGGGCGTCGCCCTGCGGGCATAGCGCGTATTGCATCTACCGGTCGTGCTTGTCGACACCAATTGATCTCGACAAGCTCGATGATCGGCCAGCTCGAGAGCAGGCGAACGAGCCCTGCGCCGAGACCCTACAGAAGCGCCGAGACCCCACGCCTTTTCGTAGATACTCTGTAGGGTCTCGACGCAAACGTGTGATCTCGCGGTATGACGGGTCGCGCTACGCCGCGGGCCAGCCAGCGCGCCGCTCTCGCCCGAGGGGGGTCTCGCTGAACTCGGGGCACCATGCGACCCTCGGGCATCTCCGTGCCCAGTGTGGGCGAGTCTTCGGCGAAGAGCGCATCGAGCTTCTTGAAGCGCCCCCTGCCAGATAGTTTCGAGCTGGCTGAGCCACTGTCGGGCACGTGTATTGGCTTCTGGGTTTGCGAGAATGATGCGCTCCCTTCCGCGAGAGGTGCGAGCCCCGAGGTTCGCAGCCTCGAGCACGTCGACGTGTTGTGCGCCGCCGCAAACGACATGCCGCGCTCTTTTTGCGAGTTCAGAGATCGAGGCCTCGGCGGTCAGTGCGCGGCGCACGATATCGCGCCTCGTGCGATCTGCGAGTGCGCGAAAGAGGCGGTCAAACTCATAGTCTGAAAGAGAATATGCAACCATTTGGTTTTTTAACAGAGCGAGGATCGCCGGGCGTCAAGCATATGTTCGCCCGATGGGCGACTGAACGACGGGGTAATAGACCGCAAACATTCATTTTTGTGCATGTAGTATTGAATGTTCGCTGTTTTCAAGTTCGTTAGGAACCACTTTTATGGCTCTCGCCACACGCGAAGACCTTCGTAATGTCGCCATCGTCGCACACGTCGACCACGGCAAGACCACCCTCGTCGACGCTATGCTGCGGCAGACGGGCAGCTTTGATGCGCACGCAGACGTCGACGATCGCGTGATGGATTCGAACGATCTTGAACGTGAAAAGGGCATCACGATTCTCGCGAAGAACACTGCCATCACCTACGAGGGTGAGCACGCGAAGAACGGCCCGATCGTCATCAACGTGGTTGATACGCCGGGTCACGCCGACTTCGGTGGTGAGGTCGAGCGCGCGCTTTCGATGGTTGACGGCGTCGTGCTGCTCGTTGATGCGAGCGAGGGCCCGCTGCCGCAGACCCGCTTCGTGTTGCGCAAGGCACTCGAGGCCCACCTGCCGGTGATTCTCGCGGTCAACAAGACTGACCGCCCCGACGCTCGCATCGAAGAGGTCGAGGGCGAGGCGCAAGACCTGCTGCTCGGTCTTGCAAGCGACTTGAGCGAGGATCACCCAGACATCGACGTCGACGCCGTGCTCGATGTGCCCACTGTCTACCTTTCGGGCCGTGCCGGCGCAGCAAGCCACACTCGCCCCGCTGACGGCACGCTGCCCGACAACCCCGACCTTGAGCCGCTCTTCGAGGTCATTCTCGATCGCGTGCCCGCACCGAGCTTTGACGACGAGCACCCGCTGCAGGCGCACGTCACCAACCTCGACTCGTCGCCATTTCTCGGCCGCATCGCGCTGCTTCGCGTGCATAACGGCTGGATCAAGAAGGGCCAGAACGTGGCCTGGGTCAAGCACGACGGCAGTGTCGCAAACGTTCGAATCACCGAGCTAATGCTGACCAAAGCGCTCACTCGCTACCCGGCTGAGCAGGCCGGACCCGGCGACATCGTCGCTATCGCGGGCATCGAAGACATCACCATTGGTGAGACCATCGCCGACTCAGAAGACGTGCGCCCGCTGCCGACCATCACTGTCGACGAGCCGGCGATCTCAATGACCATCGGCGCGAACACCTCACCGCTCGTCGGCAAGGTCAAGGGTCACAAGCTGACCGCCCGCATGATCAAGGATCGCCTCGACCGTGAGCTCATCGGTAACGTCTCACTGCGCGTGGTCGACACCGACCGCCCAGATGCTTGGGAGGTGCAAGGCCGCGGCGAGCTCGCGCTCGCGATTCTCGTCGAGAACATGCGTCGCGAGGGCTTCGAACTCACCGTTGGTAAGCCCCAGGTGGTTACCAAACAGGTTGACGGCAAGATGCACGAGCCCTTCGAGCACCTCACCATCGATACGCCCGAAGAGCACCTCGGTGCGATCACGCAGCTGCTCGCGGCTCGCAAGGGGCGCATGGAGAACATGGTGAACAACGGCACCGGCTGGGTGCGCATGGAGTTCATTGTGCCGTCACGTGGTCTCATTGGCTTCCGCAGCGAGTTCATGACCGAGACCCGTGGCACCGGCATCGCCAACGCGATCGCACACGGCTACGGCGAGTGGGCTGGCCCGATCGTCACACGCAACAACGGTTCGATCGTCGCCGACCGCTCGGGTGTGGTGACGCCGTTCGCGATGATTGCACTGCAGGAGCGCATGAGCTTCTTCGT
>JAPXTT010000131.1:0-4292 GCA_033812395.1 Leucobacter sp.
AGCAACGACCTGGCCCCGGTGCTTGCCCGCACTCGAGTACCGAAGTGGCCTGGTGCTGCGAAAAGGATCGCGGCAGACCTAAAGGTGCTTGGAGCCCAGGGGCGCGCCTTTGACACCCAGCACAGCATCATCATGCGTCACGGTGGCGAGATGCTGATGCATGGTGTGCTGTTGCTCATTGCTGCCGCGGTGACGACCGTTGCAGACCAGCTTGACTTGTCAACGGCCGATGCTTTCGCGCGAATTCGCCAGGCAAAGCGTGGCGGTGAGCCCCAGGTCGCGTCTGCCGCAGACGAATCGGCTTTTGTTGAAGCGTTTGCGCAGTGGCGCATAGAGCAACTGGAAGAAGACGAAGAAGAAGCCGGTGCGGCTGCAGCATTGCTCGAGGGCTTTGCCGCGCTCGTTTCGATCAATCACCTCGACCTGCACGACGCCGAAGATTTTGAAGCCGTGCTTGAGTGCCTCGCAGAGATCGACGACGATCAGATCTTTGACGATGCGCTTGCAGTGGTGCATGACTATTCGCACTTTCGCATGCAAGAAGATCTCTTCGGCGAAGACTGGGCGGGGGCATGCGCGCTCATTGCGCAGTACGAAGACGACGACGACCCTGCACTGGCTGCGGTGCTGCACGCCATCGAAGAGACCGAAGAACAGTCGTTTGAAGAGATGGCCGAAGCACTCAAGAAGCTACGACCGGTCGAAGCAATTGTTCACTTGCTCGAGTGGATCGGCCAATCGAAGGCGGTTACCGCCACTGGCGGTGTGAAGCGTGGTGATATCGAGGCTGTTGCGGCGATGATCGGTGTCGACGCGGTTGGGGCTGCGAAGCTGCCTGAATACACACCGGGCCAGGGCGAAGGCGAGGTGCAGTACGCGCAGTCAATGTGGCAGGTGCACCAACTTGCGACGTGGTGGTGGGCGCTTATTCAGACTGAAATTATCGAGGCCGATCGGGGTAAGGTGCGCGCTGGCGCGGCAATAGCGGCAGTGCCAGCGAACCCTGGTGACGCGATTTCGTGGCGTGAACCCTACGTGCCCGTCGAGCTGTGCATCAGACTCGTTGCAGACATCATTTTGCAGAATATCGACTCTGAACCTGCTACCCACTGGCGGGCAGCACGAACCCGAGACCTTGCTCAGTCAGTAATACCTCGGATTGCGCTGACTCTTACTGATGAGGGCCTCGATCTTGAAGAGACGCGTGTCGAGGGTGAGTACGGTGCAGACCCCGAAGCGAACGAGCGGCTCATGCGTGCTCGGATCGTGCAAAACATCACCGAAATCCGCGTGAACGAACTCTCGCAGTTCGAGTTGCTTGAGGTGAAGGGCAGCGTGTATCGGGTGCCCGAGGCTATTCGAGGCGTGGTTGCTCGTGGAATACTCGGGGCGCTTGCCGAGCTTTCGGGCATCATCGATGCGTTCGACGACCTTGACCTTGATTGAAGTGTGAATATTTTTTTATAGTGAGAACCCGTGTGAGGGTGTAAAAAAAGAGAAACAGATTCTCGCAAGGAGCAGCAATGCACCCTCAGCACGAAATACCGCGTTTCTCACCCGACCCCGACTTTGACTTCGAGATTAGAGTGGCGCTCGGGCACGCCACCGCAGGTGCTGCCGACGTTGGCGAGGTGCTCGCCGCGACTGCAGGCATTCATAAGGGTGACCATCAGCACTGGTTCGAAGCATGGCACGGTCTTGCCGAACGCACCGCCGCAACCGCAGATGCGTGCGCTGCTGCGGGGCACAGGGTCAGCGCGGCGGGCGCATATCTGCGGGCATCTGCATACTTCAGCGTGGCAGTCAACGCGATCAGTGCGCTCGCAGATGATAGCCAGCTCGTGCCGACGTTTCGCAAACAACATGCGGCATGGGAAGGCTTCATTGCGCACTCGCCTGTGCAAGTCGAGCGCGTAGATATTCCCTATGAAACAGGTGCTCTGCCCGGGTACTTTTTTCGCCCAGCCCCAGACCGTCAGACCGGCGCCACTCTCGTGGCGGTCAACGGCAGCGACGGGTCTTTTGCTGGGTTGTGGGCGAGCTGCGTCTCACCGGCCCTCGACCGCGGGTATGCGGTGCTGGTGTTCGACGGCCCCGGGCAGCAATCGCAGCTGTACGAGCAACACGTTGCATTTCGGCCTGACTGGGAACATGTGCTCACGCCAGTGTATGAGGCAGTCTCACGACTGCCAGGGGTTGATCAGCACAAGATCGGGTTGTATGGCATCAGCCAGGGCGGCTACTGGGTGGCTCGTGCCCTTGCGTTCGAACACAGATATGCTGCCGCGATCACCGACCCGGGCGTGGTCGACGTATCAACCTCATGGACGAGCCAACTCCCATCGATGCTGCTCAAAAAGCTGAAAGACGGCGAGCGCGAAAAGTTTGACCGTGAGATGACCCTCGGCCTGAAGCTCTCACCGGGCACCGCTAGAACCTGGCAGTTTAGGGCGCGACCATATGGCACTACCGGCTACGCCGAGACCATCGATGCAGTGCGAAACTACACTGCCGTAGGTGTCGCCTCGCGCATCACCACGCCGCTGTTCATCACAGACCCCGAGGGGGAGCAGTTCTGGCCCGGGCAGGCCGCGCAACTCGCAGCCCTTACCCCCGGCGTGTCGACACTGTGCCGGTTTACCGCTGACGAGGGTGCCGCAGGGCACTGCCAGCCGATGGCGCGCACGCTCACCGCCCAGCGCATGCTCGATTGGATGGGCGAGCGAATTGCGCGGTGAGCGCACACCTCAGAAGCAGGATCGGCACCGGCGTGCACGAGTAGTGTTTGCAGCCATCTTGGCGGTAATCGGGGTGTGTGTGGCTGTGGCCGCGGTGCGAATTGTTGGAGATGCGGCCGAGCGCAACGACCTTGCTGCATTCTATGAACAGCCGGCGAACGCGCGAGACGGGTTGCCTGGCACGATCGTGGGTTCAGAACCACTCGTCGGTGTGCCATTCGATGCTCGCGCGTGGCGGGTCATGTACCGAACCACCGATGTGCACGGCGACATTCAGGTATCGACCGGCATTGTTGTCACCCCGCTTGGCCCTGCGCCCGCGGGCGGGCGTACCGTGCTTTCTTGGGGGCACCCAACCACCGGTGCAGCCGAGAACTGTGCCCCTTCGCGAAGCTTCGACCCGTACGAGCTCATCGAGGGTATGAGGCTGCTACTTGACCGCGGGTACACAATCGTTGCTACTGACTATGTGGGCATGGGCACTGCAGGGCCTGACTCGTATCTCGTCGGCGACACGGGCGGCAACGCTGTGCTCGATGCGGTGCGAGCGGCGCAACATCTGCCAGCTGCGGGCGCCTCAGACCGCGTGGTGCTCTGGGGGCATTCGCAAGGCGGGCAGGCCGTGCTGTTTGCAGCTGAGCGGTCGGCCGAGTACGCGCCTGAGCTGCAAGTGCTGGGCGTTGCCGTCGCCGCACCCGCTGCCGACTTGAACACCCTGCTCACAGATCACATCAACGACATCTCGGGTGTGACAATCGGCTCGTACGCCTTCGAAGCTTACTCGCAGGTGTACGCGGGTCGAGGGGCAACGCTCGAGGGCATTCTCACCCCTGCGGCGCGACAGCTTCTCCCTGAGATGAATGAGCTCTGTTTGCTGAGCAGTATGCAGAAGCTGCACCAGATTGGGCAGCCGCTCGTTGGTAAGTTCGTGACTGCTGACCCTGCAACAGTGGCGCCATGGGCGACGCTGTTCGCCGAAAACTCTGCGGGTGCAACCGCGTTTCAGGCACCTCTGCTTGTTGCGCAGGGCCTGAAAGACACCCTCGTGTTGCCGGCAGCTACCGAAGCGTTCGCCTCGCACGAGCAGTCGCTCGGCATGGACGTTGAATTTCACCCAATCGCCTTAGCCGATCACGGTACGGTCGCCTACTTGGCTTTGCCAGCACTGATGGAGTGGCTTGACAAGCGAGGCCTGTGAACGCTGAGGGTATGTTCGCGTGAAGCGTGAGGGAATACATTGCGTCTTCGCGATGTTCGGCGCTAGTGTTGAACGTTTCAATCATTGACGAAAGGCACTCAGTGGCACTTCTGAGACTCACCCTTCACCACGCCAAACCCTATTGGGCGTGGGTTGTTGGCGTGCTTGTGCTGCAGCTACTGTCGACGATCGCCGCACTTTGGTTGCCAAGCCTGAACGCGCAGATCATCGATCAGGGTATTACTCGAGGTGACATCGACTTCATCTGGAGCACCGGTGGGCTCATGCTCATCGTCTCGTTTGCGCAGCTCATAGCCGCAGTGCTCGCCGTCTACTGCGGCGCCCGCGTCGCCATG
>JAPXTT010000132.1:0-4284 GCA_033812395.1 Leucobacter sp.
GCAGCGCCGCCTGAATCGGCTCGGTCTGCCATTCACTCTCACCGAGAGCTTCGAGCGCTGCGATGCTCGTCTCGAGCACTTGGGTCGAGTCTGCCCCGAGCGATTTCAGCGCATCGTCTTGGTACTCGAGCGTCTCGGCGCTTGTGAACAGGAAGCCCATCATGCCAACGACCTCGCTCAGCACGGTGACACGGCTCTGCACGAGCGGCACCGCGGCCTGCACGGTCGCGAGCTGCGCAGCGCTCGGCTCGACTGGCAGCGCGCCACCTGCGATGAGGTACGGCAGAATGCGCTGACCGAAGTCTTCCTCGCTCAGCAAGCGAATGTGGTCGGCGTTGATCGAGTCGGCCTTTTTTTGGTCGAAGCGGGCCGGGTTCGGGTTCACGTCGGTGACATCGAATGCTGCGATCATTTCGTCGCGGGTAAACACGTCACGGTCGGCAGAAAGCGACCAGCCAAGCAGCGACAGGTAGTTGAGCAGGCCCTCTGGGATGAAACCGCGGTCGCGGTGGTGCAGCAGGTTAGACTCGGGGTCGCGCTTTGAAAGCTTCTTGTTGCCCTCACCCATGACGTACGGCAAGTGGCCGAAGCGCGGGATCGCCTGCTCAATGCCGAGCTCGACGAGGGCGCGGTGCAGCGCAATCTGGCGGGGGGTCGACGAGAGCAGATCTTCGCCACGTAGCACATGGGTGACCCCCATGAGTGCGTCATCGACGGGGTTAGTCAGTGTGTAGAGCGGTGCTCCGTTCGGGCGAACCACGACGAAGTCGATCGTGCTACCGGCGGGAAAGTTGATTTCGCCACGCACAAGATCGTCGAATCCGAGATCAATGTCTGGAATGCGGAACCGCAAAGCGGGCTCGCGACCCTCGGCACGGAATGCCGCCTTCTGTTCGTCGCTGAGCTCTCGGTCGAAGTTGTCGTAGCCGAGCTGCTTGGGGCGGCCGGCGGCCTCGTTGCGAGCATCGATCTCTTCTGCGGTCGAGTAGCTCTCGTAGAGGTAGCCCGCAGCGAGCAGGCGATCCGCGATGTCGCGATAAATCTCGCCGCGCTGTGACTGCCGGTATGGTTCGTGAGGGCCACCGACATCGATACCCTCGTCCCAATCTAGACCGAGCCAACGAAGCGAATCGAGAATCTGGCCATAGCTCTCTTCACTGTCGCGCGCCGCGTCGGTGTCTTCGATGCGAAACACGAAGGTGCCGCCGGTGTGCCGAGCATACGCCCAGTTAAACAGGGCGGTTCGCACCATGCCGACGTGCGGGGTGCCGGTAGGTGACGGACAGAAGCGCACACGAACATCGCTGCCGGTCGCGGTCGAGAACTGGGGATCAATGACTGTAGACATCGTCACCTAGTTTAGCGCCGTCGGTTAGTGGGTTTCGGCCCGCTGGATCGCCCGGCGCTTTGTCGCACTGATCTGCAACGAGGCGATCGCACCGAGTGCAAGCAGCGCACCGGTCGAGATAGCGAGGAATGTGAAGTCGCCAATCGCGAAGACAATGCCCGAAAGCACGCCCGCGACGGCTCCTGCAGCGCTCATGAAGGTGTCAGATCTTCCCTGCCAGATGGGTCGCTCGGCGCTCGGTGTGATCGCCGTGAGCAATGAGGCACCCGCAACGGTCACCAGCCCCCAACCAATACCGACCAGTGTGAGCGCCACTTGCACAAGCGTGTGCGAGGGGCCGGCGATTGCGGCAAGCGCGATGGAGACGAGCAGCACGGCCCAGCCAATCATTATGGTGGGTAAGCTGCCAATACGCCCAGCCATGAATCCGAACAAGGGCGAGAGTGCATACATGCCAGCGATGTGCAGCGAAAGCGTGAAGCCGACAATCTCAGGCGTGCCATCATGGTGCATCAAATGCAGCGGCGTCATGGCCATCAGTGCCACCATGATGGCCTGCGCCATGGCAATTGAGAAGATGGTGAGCACCTGCGCACGGCGCATCGAAGCATGGGGCTGCACGATGGTGCCGGTGTCGGTGCGCTCCCCCACAGCGACCTTACGCTTCGCTTCACGAGGCTGAGCATCGGGGGCGCCTTCAGCATCGCGCGCCTCGGAAATTGCGCGTGCGGCGAGCAGCGGGTCAGGTCGCAGGCCCCGCCAGTTCACGAGCACGGCAAGCGCCTGGGCGATGATCGGAAACACGAACACGCCCGCGAGCGGGGTCAGGCCGAGCAGCTCGCCCATTGCCGCCCCAGGCGCGAGCAGGTTCGGCCCTACCACCGCACCCACCGTAATAGACCACACCACGAGCGAGAGGTCACGGGCTCTGTTCGACGGCTGCGCGAGATCGGTCGCCGCGAATCGAGAGAGCAGCTGCACCGTGCTTGCGACACCGAGCAACGCGATGCCCACGGCAAGCACCCACCACTGGCCGATCACGGTGCCAAAGATTGCGACGAACGCACCCAGCATGGCAACGAAGCTGCCGCTCACAAGCGCCACGCGACGGCCTCGCTTTGCCGCGAGCCGCGCAAGCGGTATTCCGGCAGCTGCGGCACCCGCATTGAACATGGCCGAGGCAAGACCCGATATCGCATCGCTACCGCTCACCTCAGCGAGCAGCAGTGCGCCCACCGAAAGCGATGCACCCACGCCAAGGCCACCGAGAATGGTGGCGGTGGCGAGCACGAGCAGCGTGCGCCGCTGCGCGGCCTGCTGCTGCTCTGACGAAAGCACTGCCGCGCTCACGCGGCGGCCTCCAGGTTCCAGCGATTTCCATCGATACGCGAGAGCAGCCGCTTGCAGAGACGCACCTGAGGGCTCTCGTTTGCCGTGCTCATCGAGACGAGCCCGATCGTGCGATATCTTGGCGGTTCGAGCGGCAACGCGACCGCGTCATCGGGCAGAGTGCGAGCCGCGGCCAGCGCGAGACCCGGCACCATCGAGACGGCCCCACCCGCTGCTGCCATAGCGAGCATTGCAGGCACGTTATCGGTCTCTTGAATAATCTCGGGCTCGAACCCGCACTCTGCGGCAGCGGCCATCAGATGCCCGCGACACTTCTCGCAGCCGGCGATCCAGTGCTCACCCGCATAGTCGCCCAACTGGGCCGATGTGAGACCGGCCGCGCGATCTTCGCTCACCACAAGGCTCACCGTTTCGCGCCAGAGCGGGGTGAACGTGCTGCCTGCTGGCAGCTCAGCCGCGCCCTCGTAATCAAAAATCAGCGCGCAGTCGACTTCGCCGTCGCGCAGCATGCCGATCGCTGCGGGGGGTTCAGCCTCACGATACTGCAGTGAGACTTCAGGCGCTTCGCTTGCAAGCAGGCGCATGATGGCGGGCACAATCGTTGCACTCGCGCTCGGAAACGCCACAAGTCGCAGGGCACCCGCACGTTCGCCCCGCAAGTCATCGATCGCCGCGAGTGCGGCATCGATTTCGGCAACCACGGTGCGCGCATGGTCAGCCAAAATGTTGCCCGCGGTCGTCAGCCTGATGCCCCGACCCTGTCGCTCAATCAGCGGTACAGCAAGCCGAGTCTCGACGCGCTTAATGCGCTGGCTCACCGCGGGCTGGCTGAGACCAAGGGTCGCCGCAGCCTGCGTCAACGAGCCGGTTGTCGCGAGTGCATGCAGAATGCGCATCTCTGTCGAGTCGATAGCCCCAAGTGGATCAGCGGTTCGAGTAGTGCTCATTCACCCAGCATAAGCCAAGGGCATGAGAAACGCGTTTTCTATTGTCGAAGGTTATTTTTAGAGGTGCGTCTTCAAGCCGAGGTCGCGGCCTGAGCCGCAAACGCCGCCGCGTCTGCCTTGTCTTGTTCAGACGCGACGAGTTGCCCACAGGCGCCGTCGATCTCTTTGCCTCGCGTGTCACGCAGCGTGGTTGGAATGCCTGCCGCGTTGAGGCGATCAACAAACTCGCGCGTCACCTCGCGGGTCGAACTCGTCCACACAGAGCCCGGTGTCGGGTTGAGCGGAATCGGGTTCACGTGTACCCACCCGCGACCTCGGGCGTTAAGCTTCTCGGCGAGCAACTCGGCGCGCCAGCCGTGGTCATTCATGTCTTTAATGAGCGCGTACTCAATCGAGACACGGCGCCCGGTGCGGTCGAAGTAAGCACGAGCCGCGTCGAGCACCTCGTCAACCTTCCACCGACTGTTCACGGGGATCAGCTCGTCGCGCAGCTGGTCGTCTGGGGCGTGCAACGACAGCGCGAAGGTGACTGGTATATTCTCGTCGGCAAGCTTTCGAATCGCGGGCGCAAGCCCCACCGTCGAGACGGTAATGCCGCGGGCGCTCATGCCAAGCCCCTCGGGCGCGTCTGTCACCATG
>JAPXTT010000133.1:0-2379 GCA_033812395.1 Leucobacter sp.
TTCTCGACGGCCAAGAGGTCTCGCTCTTCTTCTTCGCTGACGGCCACAACGTGCGCCCGCTCAGCCCCGCGCAAGACTACAAGCGCATCTTCGACGGCGACGAGGGCCCGAATACGGGCGGCATGGGCGCCTACTCGCCGCTGCCCTGGGTGGCCGACGACTTCGTGCAGCAGATCACCGACACCGTGGCGCTGCCCACCGTGCGTCAACTCGAGGCAGAGGGCACCCCGTTTGTGGGCCTGCTTTACTGCGGCTTGATCGTGACCGCCGACGGCGTGCGCGTCATCGAGTTCAACGCGCGCTTCGGCGACCCCGAGACGCAGGTGGTGCTGCCGCGCATGACCTCTGCGCTGAGCGAGTACCTGCTCGCCGCGGCAGAGGGTCGACTCGATGACATGCCCGACCCCTCGTTTAGCGACGATGTCGCAGTGGTCGTGGTGCTCGCGAGCGAGGGCTACCCGGGTGACGTCACCACCGGCCGCCCGGTTATTGGAATTTCCAATAACGGAGAACTGGCGGGGGCCGAGTTCGCGCAGACGCACCTCGTGCACGCCGCGACTGCCCGCGACGATTCAGGGCGGTGGATCGCGACCGGCGGTCGAGTACTCGGCGTCGTGGCTCGAGGCGAGTCGTTTGCCGTGGCTCGAGAGCGCGCATACGCCGGCATTGACAGCCTCTCGCTCGAGGGCGGCCAGCACCGCACCGACATCGCCGAGCGCGTCGCATGAGCGAGGGCACTGTGGGCGAGGGCACTGTGGGCGCAGGCACTGTGGGCGCAAGCACTGTGGGCGCAGGTTTTGTAGGCGCTGATCCGGCACCGCAGCTCGAGGGCTGGGCGCACGTGTACTCGGGCAAGGTGCGCGACCTCTATATTCCGGCAGACGCCGAAAGCATCGAGACGAGCCCCTATCTGCTCGTCGTCGCGAGCGACCGCATCAGCGCATTTGATTTTGTGCTGAACCCGCCCATCACGGGCAAGGGTGCCGTGCTCACCGCCCTCTCGAACTGGTGGTTTGCGCAGCTCGACGTACCAAACCACCTGGTGAGCGACACCGAAGCTGCCGCGACCGCAGCTGCCCCCGCACCCCCCGCACCCCCCGCACCCCCCGCGGTGCCCGCCTCGGTCGCCGACCGCGCAATGCTCACAAAGCGTCTCAACATGTACCCGATCGAGTGCGTGGTGCGCGGGGCCCTCACCGGCTCGGGTTATGCCGAATACGTCGCGACCGGCGCGGTCTGCGGCATCACGCTGCCCGAGGGTCTCAGTGACGGCGACCTGCTCGACGAGCCCATCTACACCCCCGCTTACAAAGCTCCCTTCGGCGAACACGACGAGAACATCACCTTCGAGCGCAGCATCGAGCTCGTTGGCGAAGAGGTGGCGACCGCCCTACGCGACGCCTCGCTGCGCATCTTCACGCACGCGCGCGAGCTCGCCGCCTCACGCGCAGTGCTGCTGGCAGACACCAAGTTCGAGTTTGGCGCTGATCCGCTCACTGGCGAACTCACACTCGCCGACGAAGTACTGACGAGCGACTCGTCACGTTACTGGGATGCCGAGAAATACGCGGCAGGGGGCGAGGATCGCCTGGCCTCGTTCGACAAACAGATCGTGCGCAACTGGCTCTCAGCGAACTGGGACAAGCAGGGCGAGCCACCCGTGCTGCCCGCTTCTATCGTCGATCAAACGCTCGGTCGCTACCGCGAACTGTTAGCTCGCATCACCGGCGACTAGTCGCGCCCGGGCCCCGTGCGGGCCCGCACACCTCTTGTGCATAGTTGACGCTTCAACTAAAATGTGGGTGACGAGAGGATCCCCGTGTCGAACACCCCTACCGAAGCAGTAATTACCCAGGCCGAAGACCAACTGCCAGACGCGACCGAGATGGGCGTGGTCACGCTTGCCGTGGGCAACCTCGACAACATGCTCGCCTTCTACCAGGGCGCGATCGGGCTGCAAGTGCTCGCCCACGATCGCGGCACCGCCGTGCTGGGCCGACGCGGCACGCCTGTGCTGATCCTCGACCAAGACGGCACGCTCTCACGCGCTTCAGCACGCGCGGCCGGGCTGTACCACACGGCGATCTTGTTCGATTCTGCGGCTGAACTCGCTTCGGTGGTCTATTCGGCAGCACGCGCCTACCCTGCCCAATTTCAAGGATCAGCCGACCACATCGTCTCAGAAGCCTTCTACTTTGGCGACCCCGAAGGCAATGGCGTCGAGCTCTATGTCGATCGCCCGCGAGACACCTGGAAGGTTGCCGACGGCGGCGAAATCACCATGGGCACCCTCGCCCTCGACCCCAACACATACCTGCGCACGCACCTCACCGAGCAGGGCTCGATGGCGGTGGCAGACACCCCGGCAAAGGTCGGGCA
>JAPXTT010000133.1:2389-4236 GCA_033812395.1 Leucobacter sp.
ATATCGCAGTGGCCAGAAACTTCTACGTCGACACACTCGGCTTCACCGTGACGGCGACTCTGCGCGACCAGGCGCTCTTCGTGAGCGCGGGCGGGTACCATCACCACCTCGGCATGAACACCTGGGAGTCGCGCGGCGCAACCGAGCGCACCCCCGCTCTCGGCCTCGGCGAAGTGACCATTGCACTACCGTCAGCAGAACCGGATTCGCTCGGCGCACTCGAAGAGCGCCTCGCCGCCCGCGGCATCGCCAGACAGTTCGACGGTCGCGAATTGACGGTCTTCGACCCCTGGCGCAACAAAGTTCGCGTCACCCTCGCGTAGACTAGTAGGCGATTTACTCCCACAAATGCGAACACGGAGAACACGTGCCTACGATTGTTGTTGATGTAATGCCGAAGGCCGAGCTGCTCGACCCGCAGGGCAAGGCCACCACGGGCGCCCTCGCTCGCCTCGGGCACGGCAAGTTCGAGAACGTGCGCATTGGCAAGCGCTTTGAGCTCACCGTCAACGAGCCCATCACTGACGAGATCAAGGCCGAGGTGCGCGAGCTCGCCGAACAGGTGCTCTCGAACAGCGTGATCGAAGACGTCGTTGCAATCGACTTCGGCGATGGTGCTGCGAGCGCTGGTGCTGCGAGCGGCGAGGCTGGCGCGTAATGGCACGCATCGGCGTCGTCACGTTTCCTGGTTCGCTTGACGACCGCGACGCGCAACGCGCGATTCGCCTCGTCGGCGCTGAGCCCGTAGCGCTCTGGCACGGTGACCACGACCTGCAGGGCGTTGACGCGATCGTGCTGCCTGGCGGCTTCAGCTACGGCGACTACCTGCGCGCGGGTGCTATTGCCGCCGTCGCCCCTATCATGACCGAGATCGTCGACGCCGCGGGCAAGGGCATGCCGGTGCTCGGCATCTGCAACGGTTTTCAGGTGCTCGTCGAGGCACACCTGCTGCCCGGCGGCCTGATTCGCAACGCACACCAGCAGTTCATTCGCCGTGACCAGCGCCTCGTCGTCGAGAGCGCCTCGACCGACTGGACCAACCAGTTCGAGCAGGGCGAAGAGATCGTGATTCCGCTGAAGAACGCCGACGGCGGCTTCATCGCTGACGCCGAGACGCTCAAGCGGCTCGAGGGCGAGGGCCAGGTGGCGTTTCGCTACCGCGGCGTGAACCCAAACGGCTCGCTCGACGACATCGCCGGCCTCGCGAACGCGCGCGGCAACGTGGTGGGCCTCATGCCACACCCCGAGCACGCGGTCGAGCCGGGCTTCGGCCCGAACACCGCAGAGGCGATGCGCTCGGGCACCGACGGGCTGCGCTTCTTCACGAGCGTGCTCGAGTCGCTCGCCGCGCGCGTCTGAGTCGTTGCGCCCGCCGCGTGCCGGGGGGCTGAACTGTTGCGCCTGCGTGCCGGGGCCTGAACTGCTGCGTGCGCACTCGCTCAGCAACCTGGCCAAGCTCTCGCAGGTAGTTGCCGTTGATCTCGTAAGCCGAGGTGTAGGCCTCAACAGTAAGCGCGCTCACCGCCGCGATTTCAGCCTCGCGAATCGGGCGAATGAGCGCGGTTGCTGCGACTCGTACGACCGCATTCACCTGCCGAGCGCGCTGAAGTCGGGTTGCCCGTTCGGTGCGACCGGCAGCGGGCGCCCATCAGGGTAGGTGGGCCATGGCAGCAGCGGCTGCGGCTGAGCCTGCACCGGCTGAGCCTGCACCGGCTGAGCCTGCACCGGCTGCACACCGACATAACTGTTGCCGTGCGGCGCAACAGCGGCCTGCCCGCCAGCAATACCAGGCGCAGCACCAGCGCCAGAAGCGGCAGCAGCTTCGCGGTGAGCGAGCGCGGCAGCCT
>JAPXTT010000134.1:0-4126 GCA_033812395.1 Leucobacter sp.
TCATTACCGTGGGTTTTGTTGCTGGCCTCTTCGTGAGTCCACTCGACTGGGGTGGTGTCGCTTCAGGGTTGGTGCCTCGTTTTGAGGGCACCGAGACGGTGCTGCTCGCAGCGAGCATGCTCGGTGCGACCGTCATGCCACACGCAATCTACCTGCACTCATCGCTCTCTCGTGATAGGCACGGGGTCTCGCACAGCCCGCTGCGGCTGCAGCGTCTGCTGAAAGCCACCAGGGTCGACGTGTTGCTCGCTCTTGTGCTTGCAGGTGGTGTGAATATCTCGATGTTGCTGCTCGCGGCGTCATCGCTCGCGGGCGTTGAGGGCACCGACACGATCGAGGGGGCTGCAGCGGCGATCAGCGCACACCTCGGCCCTGCAATCGGCGTTATCTTCGCAATCGGCCTGCTCGCCTCTGGTCTGGCATCGGCTTCGGTCGGTGCATACGCTGGCGCAGACATTATGGGTGGTTTGCTGAAGATGCGCATCCCGTTGCTGGTGCGCCGGCTCGTCACGCTGATACCGGCGCTCGTGGTACTCGGTGTGGGGGCAAACCCTACCTGGGCGCTCGTGCTGAGCCAGGTGGTGCTTTCGTTTGGCATTCCTTTCGCGTTGATTCCGCTCATCTGGTTAACCAGCAAGAGCTCAATTATGGGTGAGCATGTCAACGGTTTTATGATGAGGATCGCGGCAATCGTCGTCACCGCACTCATCGTGGCGCTGAACGTGCTGTTGATCTGGTTGACCCTCACGGGTGGGTAGTACCTGAGAACGCTGGTCGAATTTGTCGAGACCAAGCTACTTTCTTCTCGTCAATTTGGGTGGCCGACTCTCAGCCTTGTTCGGTCGTGAGCCGAAAGCCCTCACTGTCGGCTGCGATCGTGCCCTCGCGGTGCGCTCGCATGAGCTGTTCGATCTCATCTGCCGGGGCTCCGGCTTCGAGGCGATTGAGCATGTGCTCGTGCTCGTCGCTGAGGCGGGTCGCGATGCTGCCTCGATACCCAACCACAGATGCGCGCACCGCGGCAACTCGCTGCTGACCCCGATCGAGCATCTCCCGTAAGTGGGTGTTTGGGCACGGGGCCCGAAGAATGCCGTGAAACTCGAGACTGCCGAGATTGTATGCATGAAAATCAGCGGACTCGATCGCTTTGTTCATGCGCGCGTTTACCTCGCGTGCGCGTTGCAGGTCGTCGCGGCTCAACAGGGGGGCAGCCAGTCTGACAGCAAGCCCCTCGAGCACTGCCTCGGTCTGCATAATCTCGCGATATTTCTCACTCGTCAGCTGAGAAACTCGCACCCCGCGGTGAAACAGAAACTCGACGAGGCCCTCACTCTCGAGCCGACGAAGCGCCTCACGGGTGGGAATCAGGCTGACCCTGGTTTCTTCAGCAATCGCTGCAATGCTGAGTGATGAGCCGCCAGCGAATCTGCCGTCGACGATGCACTCCATGACGAAGTCGTAGACGAACTGCGTCTTGTTCTGTGGGCGTGGCCGGGGGGCAGTCATTGGGTAACGTTCGCCGCCTCTGGTACGTGTTTCACGAGAAAGTCGCTGATGTCGCGAAGCTCTTCAGCCCCGATGCCGTGAAAGATGCCGTCGTAGAGTCTCGCCTCGAGTCGAGTGTGCGTTGGGGCCCAGGCTGAAGTGAGCGCGATTCGGTGAGCATCAATGATCGGGTCAGCTTCGTCGCGGCCCCAAAACATGGGCGGGCGCAATTCAGCTAGCCGAGCGTCTCTGCCAAAGGCGCCCGGGGCGACAAACCCTGAGCAGTTCACGCCGCATACGAAGCGTTCTGGGCTCAGCCGCAAGAGCGAGGTCACCATGCAACCACCCTGCGAGAAACCGAACAGTGCAACAGTGCCAAGACCCGAACTCGCCGCGGTGGCGCTGCTGTTGGCAGTGCGGACACGCTCGTCGAGTGAGCTGAGCCACTCGAGCAGTGCAACCGCTGCCACGTGCGGGCCAGAGCCTTCGAAGTATTCTGTATCGGGTTGTCGAAGCGGCAGGCCCTGCTCGTTTAACGGGAGTGGCCACCAGGCGAAGCCGTTCACAATCGGTGGCGGGGCGGTCAGAGGGGCACGCGGTGAAGCGCACACGAAGCCCGTCGGCAGCTGCGCAGCGAGGCTAATAAGGTCTCCCTCGAATGAGCCGAAACCGTGCATGAGCAGCAGCAAAGGTTTGCGAGCGAGTTCGACGAGCGCACGCTCGGCAGACACCCGTTGACCGTCAACAGCCCAGACCACGACCGCATCGTCGATCTTCACTTCACTCATGCGCCAAGCCTACTGGAACGCAGTATTTCGACAATTTTCGGGATTCAAAGGGCTTCTCTCAGGGGCGAACATAGCGGCGTTCGCTGTTCACTCTCGTTCACCTTCCGTTCACTCGCTCGCAGACCCCGCGTCATATCGTGCCCGTACCTTGAGTGTCGTTGGGCAATCGCCCACCACATACGCTCATCAGAAACGGATACGAACTGACGTGAAGACCTCAGCCACGATCAAGGCCGCCGCTCTCGGCGGTATCGCTCTTCTCGCGCTCACCTCGTGCGCAGCAAATGAAGCCGCAGCTCCAGCAGAGGGGGGCGCCGCGTCGTCGCTCACCGGCACGCTCGTCGGTGGTGGCGCCTCGTCGCAAGGTTCGGCTCAGGAGGCGTGGATCGCTGGCTTCCAGACCGCTAACGCCGACGTCACCGTAAACTATGACCCCGCAGGTTCGGGTGCAGGCCGCGACACCTTTCAGCAGGGTGCAAGCGCCTTCGCAGGTAGCGACCGCGCGTTTAAGGTCGACGAGATCGCCGCTGGCCCGTTCGAAGCCTGCGCTACCCCAGACATCGTCGAGTTGCCCGCATACATTTCGCCGATTGCAATCATCTTCAACCTCGAGGGTGTCGACTCGCTCGACCTCGACGCTGACACGGTCGCGAAGATCTTCTCGGGGCAGATTACCAAATGGAACGACGCTGCAATCACCGCACTGAACCCCGACGCGAAGCTGCCAGACGCGGCAATCTCACCGGTGCACCGCTCAGACAAGTCGGGCACTACCGGCAACTTCACTGACTACCTCGCAGCAGCAGCGCCGTCGGCGTGGACCGCAGGTTCGGTCGAGGAGTGGCCAACCGAGCTCGGTGGCGAGGCTGCCCAGGGTACTTCGGGTGTGGTTGAGGCTGTCACCAACGGCGTCGGCATGATTGGGTACGCAGACGCATCGCGCGCCGAGGGCCTCGGCACCGTGGCGATCAAGGTCGGCGACAAGTTCGTGCCTTACTCGCCAGAGGCAGCTGCAGCAATCGTCGACGCCTCAGAGCTCGAGAGCGACCGCACCGAGCACGACATTGCGATCAAGCTTGACCGCACCAGCACCGCAGACGGTGTCTACCCGATCGTGCTGGTCAGCTACCTCATCGGTTGCGAGCAGTACGCCGATGCTGCAAACGCTGAGCTCGTCAAGGCATACTTCAGCTACATCGTGAGCGAAGACGGCCAGAAGGTCGCCGCTGATGCAGCTGGCAGCGCACCTATCTCGGCAGATCTGCGCGCCAAGATCGAGCCAGCGATCGCTTCGATCAGCTAATAGTGAGACCCTGGGTCCACCGCAACTGTTTGCGGCTGGCCCAGGGCATCACCCATTTCGCACCCCCTCAACTTTCTGAAGGAAGCACCCTGTGACCTCCTCCGCATCTTCCGCAAGGCCAGTGCTGAGCCTCGGCGATCGTATTTTCTCGCGGTCGGCAGTGTTTGCTGGAAGCATGATCCTCGTCACCTTGGCGGCGGTCGCAGTCTTCCTGATTGTGCAGAGCCTGCCAGCATTCGTCGCGACAAATGAAACCGCTTCGCTCTTGCCCGAAAACTTTTGGTCATACGTGTGGCCGCTGATCTTCGGCACGATTTGGGCAGCAGTGCTGGCACTGCTAATTTCATTGCCACTTGCGATTGGTATTGCACTCTTCATATCGCACTACGCCCCTCGCAAGGTCTCTGCAGTGCTCGGGTACATCGTTGATCTGCTCGCCGCGGTACCCAGTGTGGTGTTCGGCCTCTGGGGCATCGGCGTGCTTGCGCCGGCCGCACAGCCAATCTACGCATGGCTCAATGAATATTTAGGCTGGATTCCGCTCTTTGGG
>JAPXTT010000135.1:0-4093 GCA_033812395.1 Leucobacter sp.
GGCCCTGCCTGCGTCCCTTTCGGTCAGAAACTCGTGTTTGAGTTAGTCGCCGATTGCTGAAAGCCAGGATTGCTGGGTTGCAAGCTTCTGCTCGGCCTCGGCCTTTGCTTTTGCGTCTGTGGCAGCTGCAACCTCAGCCTTCAGCTCTGCGATAGACGCCTCTAGCTGACCGCGAAGACCCTCGCTACGTGCCCTCGTTTCGGGATTCGTCTTACGCCAGTGCTCGTCTTCGAGCCCCTTTACATGATCTTCAACCTTACGAATGCGACCCTCGATATCACGAACAGACTCGCGCGGAACGCGACCGATTTCATCCCACTTCAACTGCAGCTCGGTGAGGCGCTTGCGGGCAGCGACTCGGTCGGTCAGCGCAAGCAGTGCGTCGGCGTACTCATCGAGCAGCGCCTGCTTGGCTACCAAATTTGCTGAGTATTCTTCGTTGGTCTGAGCGACCTCGGCGGCCTTCGCCTGATAAAGCACATCGCCAGCTGCCTTGAAGCGAGCCCAGAGCTGGTCGTCGAGCTTGCGGCTTGCTCGGCCTGCGCCCTTCCATTCATCAAGAAGTGAGCGGTATGCGGGAATAGCCTCGATGCCGCGGGGTGCAAGCGCCTCCGCCAGAGAGATGAGGCGTTCCTTGCGATGTTTTACGTCTTTGTTGGTTGCGTCGAGCTGTGCGAAATGTGCTCGACGAGCAGTGTCGAAAGCCTGGCGCGCTGCACGGAACCGCTTCCACATGGCGTCTGCTGTCGACTTTGGTAGCTGGGGGCCACTACGCTGTGCAGCCTGCCAATCGGTAAAGAGCTGCTCGAAGGCTTGACCGGTTTCTTTCCAGCGCACCGAGGTCTCGGGCTGTGCTGCAAGACGCTCAGCCTCGACAACGATTGCTTCACGTTGTTCGATTGCCTGCTGCTTCGCAGCCTCACGCTCTGCCTGTTGCTTCTCTGTAAGCTCGCTCGCCTTGCCGCCAAGCTTTTCTACGCGCGCGCGCAGTGAATCGAGGTCGCCGACCGCTGCCGGTGCGATGAGCTGTTCCTGCAGTTTCGCCACGAGGTCTGACACGTCTCCCGAGGCAGTGCCCCGCGCAACGCGAGCCTCGAGCAATGTAACTACTCCGGCGAGGTCGGCAAACTTTCGTTCGTAGTACGCGAGTGCCTCTTCGGCGGTGCCGTCGGGAAACTGACCGACCTCACGCTCAGTGTCGCCTTCGCGCACGAAAACCGTGCGGTTCTCGTCGACCCTGCCCCAAGGCTGTTGATTCGTGGTTTCGCTCACCGTGCTCACCTATCGTTATAGAGATGCCGACATTTCGTCGACCGTGCAATGCGCTCTCTACTCTAGTCTCCCGGGACACCTCTTCGCTGGTGGGGTTGTACTCTGCCTCGGCGGCGCCAGCGTTGCGTGCGAGATATGCGTTGCGTACGAGAAATTGCTCAATTCCAACGCAAAAAACGCATATCTCGCACGAACCGCTATTGGTCTGTGCGCAAAGATCGATGGCTACACTCAAGCCGTTCGTAGTTTCAACCCTCACCTCGCAGCTTGACCTCAGGCAAGACGGTCTGGGGGGCGTCGGGTATCGCCGGTAACATCGGATTCATGAATACATTTGCCGCCGCGACGACCGCCCCGCTCGCGGTGCGTATGCGGCCGCGTAGCCTTGACGAGGTTGTGGGGCAGCAACACCTTCTGCGTAGCGGTTCACCACTGCGTGTGCTCGCTGAGGCTGGAGAAGGCCAAGCAGGTGCAGTGTCGCTCATTCTCTGGGGGCCGCCGGGCACCGGCAAGACGACGCTCGCCCAGGCAATCGCCTCGTCGAGTGGGCGGCGTTTTGTTGAGCTTTCTGCAGTTACTGCTGGTATCAAAGACGTGCGTATTGTGATGGAGCGTGCTCTGAACGACCGCGACCTGTACGGTGTCGCAACCGTGCTGTTTCTTGATGAGATTCACCGATTCACGAAAGCACAACAAGACGCGCTGCTGCCCGGTGTTGAAAACGGGTGGGTGACGCTAGTGGCTGCCACCACAGAGAATCCCTCTTTCTCGGTCATTAGCCCACTGCTCTCGCGTTCGTTGCTGCTCACGCTGCAGCCACTCGAAGATGGTGACCTAGTGACGCTGCTGAAGCGAGCCGTCGAGGATCCCCGTGGTTTCGGCGGTTCGGTTGAGCTGAATGACGAGGCGCTCGAGGCCCTCGTGCAACTCGCGTCGGGCGATGCGCGAAGGGCTCTTACCGGCCTAGAAGCCGCCGCCGCGTCGGCGCTGGCCACTCGTCCCGAACCAATCGAGGGTGGTGAGGTTGCCAGCCCGACGCTGGTCACCGCAGAGATAGTCGCTCAATCAATCGATCGCGCGTTGCTGCGCTACGACCGCAATGGTGATGAACACTACGATGTGATCAGCGCCTTCATCAAGTCGATTCGTGGCAGCGACCCGGACGCAGCGATTCACTACCTCGCGCGAATGATTGAAGCTGGCGAAGACCCGCGCTTTATTGCGAGACGGCTCATGGTCCATGCCGCAGAAGATATTGGCATGGCAGATCCACAGGCCCTGCCCATTGCGGTTGCTGCAGCCGAGGCAACACAACTCATCGGGCTTCCCGAAGCGCGAATTCCACTCGCCGAGGCCACCATCTATCTCGCGACAGCCCCCAAATCAAACGCGGTTATCTCTGCCATCGATGCCGCAATCTCAGACGTGCGAGCAGGCAAGTTTGGCAGAGTGCCGCTGCACCTCAGAGACGCCCACTACCCAGGGGCGAAGCGGCTTGGGCATGGTCAGGGATATCGGTACCCGCACAGTGACCCGCTCGGGGTGGTGCGACAGCAGCACCTGCCAAATGAACTTGTTGACAAGGTCTATTACCAACCAAGTCTGCATGGTAACGAGCGTGCGGTTGCCGACCGGCTCGAGAAAATTCGCAAGATCACACGTGGGTAGCCCCGGGTAGCTCTGATAGTGCGGCTAAATCTGATACGCTGTTCTTTGGCCAACATGGCACTCCACCGCAGGCTGCATGTGGAGTGTGTATGGCAGTCGCCCTGTAGCCGGGTTTCTGCACTGGTCGTTCCCTTACCGAAACCGGGTCCTCACCGAGTTTCGGTGCGCCGGGTCGCGTGCGCTGCGCAGCATCAGCTGCAATCAGTGCGGACTCGGTATGACCGAGAGAACATCGGGTGGGCGGCGCGAACGCGCCGTGATCCTCGCCCGAATTGCACAAGAACAGAAACCTGAAAGGACTACGAGTTGTCGAAGACCACCCGTACCCGCGCCAAGGTGCGTCAGTCACGCGCCCTGGGCATCGCACTGACCCCCAAAGCGGCTCGCTTCATGGAGAAGCGCCCCTACGGCCCCGGCCAGCACGGCCGCACCAAGCGTAAGAGCGACAGCGATTACGCGGTCCGTCTGCGCGAGAAGCAGCGTCTGCGCGCTCAGTATGGCATCCGCGAGAAGCAACTTGTCATCACCTTCAAAGAGGCCAAGCGTCAAGACGGGCTGACCGGTGAGAACCTGGTCGAGCTGCTCGAAATGCGCCTCGACGCACTTGTGCTGCGTGCAGGCTTCGCTCGCACCACAGCGCAGGCTCGCCAGATGGTTGTGCACCGCCACATTCTCGTCGACGGCAAGATCGTCGACCGCCCCTCGTTCCGCGTCAAGCCGGGTCAGCTCGTGCACGTCAAGGAGCGCTCAGAGGGCACCGAGCCTTTCCAGGTTGCTGCTGCAGGCGGTCACGCCGAGGTGCTGCCCCCGGTTCCGGGCTACCTCGAGGTCGAACTCGATAAGCTGCAGGCGCGTCTCGTGCGTCGCCCGAAGCGCGCAGAGGTTCCCGTTACCTGTGACGTGCAGCTCGTGGTCGAGTATTACTCGGGTCGCTAAGCTTCAAGCTTTCAAAAGAGCGCCGTGTTCCGAAAGGATCCCGGCGCTCTTTTCTTTTCGGGAAAGCGCTAAACGCTAGACTTGGCGGGTTGGCGTGTACTCGTGACGAGTAATTCACGTACTACACATTTCGGTATTCAGAACTGGAGAGATCAGCATGCGCAGACTGTCATGGCTTGTGGTCGGGGTTGCCCTCGGATTCGTGGGCGCACACTTC
>JAPXTT010000136.1:0-4075 GCA_033812395.1 Leucobacter sp.
CTTGCACCCCAGTGCGTTCAAAATGATGGCGTTCTTCACCTTCATTCGCACGGCAACGTCGGCGACCATGAGGCCCTGTTCAACGATCTCTTCGACGGGCGCGAGGCGGCGCTGGGGGAGTCGGCGTTTCGGGCGCGACACAGCCTTCTGCTTGCGCTTGAACCAGCCGAATGCCATGACGACCCCCTTCATTCGCGTGAGCTCACACTGGTATCAAGTATCCCAAAAACGAGATCGTTTCGGGGTATGCGGCGCGCGGCCGTTTGGTGGGCGTACGCTGAGGGTATGGATGTCAGTATCAAACGCATCTATGCGGCAGCAACACCCGATGACGGGGTGCGGGTGCTGGTGGATCGGCTCTGGCCCCGCGGCGTGAAGAAAGCCGACGCCGCGATCGACCTCTGGGCAAAGAATGTGGCCCCGAGCGCGGCGCTTCGCACTGCCTGGCACGCCGACATACGCGGGGACGAGGCAGCGCACTTCGCGGCCTTCGCCGATGACTACCGAGCCGAGCTGGCTTCGGGCGAGGCGAACGAAGCGGTGGATCACCTGGTCGAGTTAGCAATGACTTCGCCGAGAGTGACGCTGCTGTACGGAGCGCGAAACGAGCACATGAACCATGCGATAGTGTTGCGGGACGAGGTGCTGCGGCGGGCTGCCGCGCTAGCTTCGGAGTAGCTACTCGCGAGAAAGCGCCTTCCGAAGCGATCGCAGCGCCGCGTCGAATTGTGCTTCATCGAGGCTGCCGCCCGCGCCGATGACCAGTCCGTAGCGCCCGACTTCTGCGCCTTGCCCGTGCCAGTACGCGCTGAGCGGCACCGCGCCGAGCTGCCCGCATCGCCGCAACACGGCAGCTTCTTTCTCGGGAGTGCCCTGCAGCAACTCGATCACGGCGTGCAAGCCGCCGCTCATTGGCAGCACGCGAATGCCCGGGGTGCCGAAGAGCCGCTCGACGACGAGCTCGCGCCTGACTGCGTAATGGCGGCGCATGCGTGCCGTGTGTCGGCGCAGCTCGCCGCTGGCGAGGTACTCGGCGAGCGCGGCTTGCACGACGGCCGACACCGGCCCGCCGAGGTCATGGCGAGCCGGTTCGACAACGCGCCGCAGGGTCTCTGGTACGAGCAAGAAGCCTGCCGAGAGGGCCTGTGACACAGTCTTTGAGAAGGTGCCGAGCAGGGCGACCGCGCCGGTATCGCGAGAGTCGAGTGCCGCGAGCGTTGGGAGGGGGCTGCCGCTGTGCCTGAGCTCGCTGTCGTAGTCGTCTTCAATGATCACCCCGCCGGTGCGGGCGGCCCAGTCGAGCAGCTCTCTGCGACGAGCCAGGGGCAGCGACCCCCCAAGCGGATACTGGTGGCTTGGCGTCACCAGCACCGCGTCGAGCAGCCCCGTCGGCAACTGAGAGGTGATGAGGCCCTCTGCGTCGACGGGGAGCGCGACGATCTGCGCGCCGTGACGGGCGGCGACTCGTCGCAACGAGGGGTAGCCGGGATCTTCGACGCCGACGGTGAGCGCGCGCCCTCGCGTGGTGCCGAGCGCGCTGAGCAGGAGACTGAGACCCTCACGGGCACCCGCGGTCACGATGATGTCTTCGGGCGGCCGGGTGGTGCCGCGCATGCGGCGCAAATGCTCCGCGATTTCGGAGCGCAAACGGGGGTCGCCGAGCTCGGGTGCCTCAAGGTGCGCTTTGGTGGCCGCGCTGCGCCAGGCCGCTCGCCAGGCGGGAGTCTCGATAGCGCTCGTGTCGGGCAGGCCAGGGGCAAGGGGGAGCGGCAGCGCCATCTCGCGATCGTGTGCCGGCTGTTCAGCGGGGGGTGCCGTGTGCAATGCGGGCCGGGGCACTGCGTGATCCACACGGCGCAATTCGGGGTGCACTCGGGTGCCCCGCCCGTGGCTTGCCGAGAGGTAGCCCTCGGTGATGAGCTGCGCGTATGCAGACACCACGACGCCCCGAGCGACGCCGATTCGGCCGGCGAGTTCGCGAGACGCCGGAACGGCTTCGCCCGGTCGCAGGACGCGTTGGTCGATGGCCTCGCGCAGCGCCGCAGAGATCTGCGCCGGAAGCGGCGTCTCGAGTTCGCGATCGACCGTAATCGGTAGCTCGCTGAACTCGCGGTGGTGGGTCTCGGTCACCGTTCAAGTCTGCCAGCGATCTGCCGATTGGTCTATTCTGCATGTGCGGTGTGATGGCTCGCGTTGAACCAATCTGATGGAGCTGCGACGCGGCAAGACCGATCGGGCTGCGTGCGAGAAAGCACACGACGTGCGAGAAAGCACACGACGTGCGAGAAAGCACACGAATTCGGGCGATTTCGTGTGCTTTCTCGTGCTTCATCCGTCGAGGCGTGCATGCGCGTGAACGGGCGATCCATTGCGTGGGCACCCCGGTGCTCGGTAGCGTGAAATACATGGCACTTAGCCCAGAATGGAGTCGCAGATGATTCAGCTCGGAATGATCACGGTAGATACGACCGATGCAAGATCGCTCGCCGCGTGGTGGGCCGAACGGCTCGGAGGCGAGATCCAGGCCGACATGGACGGCTGGTTCTGCATTGTGAAGGTACCAGGGGCCTCGGTGGTGCTCGGGTTTCAGAAACTCGAAGAAGTGACGCCCGGCAAGAACCGCATGCACTTGGATCTCAACCGGAGCCCAGATGTCGACCCCGAAGAGATGGTCGCAGATTGGGTGGCAGCTGGCGCAACCCATCTTGGGCTGCGAGGCGAAGAGGGCTTTCACTGGGACACCTTTGCAGACCCGCACGGCAACGAGTTCTGCATCGGCGACCCGCACTAGTAGGTATCGCGGTGGGTGCCGGGCGCGCCGGTACCCATCCTGGCTAGCGGTCGTCGAGCGCGAGACCTCCGCGGTCAACGAGGCCCCACGCGGCAGCAGCGGCAACCACGAAAAACACCGCAAACACGGTGAAGGTGAGCCCGGCACCCCCGGCGAGCAACAGCACGGGCACGAGTAGCGGTGCGATGATCGACGCGATACGGCCGATTCCCGCGGCCCATCCCGCGCCGGTTGCGCGCAACGAGGTGGGGTAGATCTCGGGCGTCACCGCATAGAGCGCACCCCACGCGCCGAGGTTGAAGAACGAGAGCGCCATGCCTGACGCGACAATCGCGGCCTCGGCGTGCACTGTGCCGAACGCGACCGCGGATGCCGCCGAGCCGACAAGAAACACCGACAGCGTGAGACGGCGCCCCCATACCTCGATCAGCCAAGCCGCCACCGCATACCCGGGCAGCTGCGCGAGGGTGATGATTAGGGTGAACCCGAAGGAGCGCACGAGCGGAAAGCCCGCGTCGACGAGGATGCTCGGGATCCAGATGAACGCGCCGTAGTAGGCGAAGTTCACGCAGAACCACACGACCCAGATTGCGGCAGTGCGCAGGCGAAACTCGGGCGACCAGAGCGCTGCGAGGCGCCCGACCGCGCGCGTCGCAATCGGTGCTTCGGCGGGCGCCTCGGACGGCGCGGGCGCCGCGGCCACCGCTGTCGAGACGACAGGGGCAGGCGCTGATCCTCGTCGCCCAAATGCAGGCGAAGCCGCGAATTCGGAGACGATTCGGGCCGCCTCGTCGTGCCTGCCGCGGCCGGCAAGCCACCGCGGCGACTCTGGAAGCCCCCAGCGCACGATCAACGCATAGACCGCAGGAACCGCGCCAAGCGCAAACGCCCAGCGCCAGCCGTGCTCTGAGGCAGGAACCACGAAGTAGCCGATTAGCGCTGAGGCGGTCCAGCCGAGCGCCCAGAACGCCTCGAGGATCACGATGAGCCTGCCTCGAATGCGCGCGGGCGCGAACTCGCTCACATAGGTCGACGCGACCGGCAGCTCGGCGCCGAGGCCGAGGCCGACGAAGAAGCGCAGCACGAGCAGCATTGCGATGCCGCCTGCGAGCGCGCTCGCGCCCGTCGCGAGACCGTAGATCAGCAGCGTGACCGCAAACACCTGACGCCTACCGAAACGGTCGGCGAGCAGGCCCCCGAGCGTCGCGCCGATCGCCATGCCGACAAAGCCGATCGAGGTGATCAGCCCGAGCTCGCCCTTCTCGAGCTGCCAGTGCTGCCCGA
>JAPXTT010000137.1:0-4038 GCA_033812395.1 Leucobacter sp.
TAGCTGCTTCCCTCACCCGAAAACAGCACTGCTGCAGCACAGATCACGACACCAACAACGCCCGAAAGTGCAGCAGTGAGCTGCTCTTTTCGCACAAGCCGCCATAACAGGGCGACGGCAGCAAGCGTGAGTGGGGCGATAGCCGAGATTCGCGCATCTGCTGTGATGACAAACATCACGAGATAGATTGATGCGGGCAATAACGATTCAACGACTCCACGCCACCCGCCAATTGCGGCGAGCACGCCACTCGCACTCACCGACTCGCCGGACATGCTCGCTTCGACTACCTTGCCAAGCCCCCCGCTCATTGCCCTGCGTGGAGAACTGTCGTCAGGATCTCCTGCTGCGGGCGAATTCACGCTTCGGTCGATCCCGTGGGGTTCTGCGCGACCCCCGCTGGCACCTGCAACTGCAGGAGTTCGCTCGGCGGCATCGGCTGATCGCCACGCACCACCACCATGTCTCGAAACAGTTCGATTACCTTCGCACGCGCCTGCATATCTTCAGCAGCAAGACCCATGATGACACCGCGCAGCATCCAGCGAGGGCCATCGACCGCGATAAAACGCACGGTTCGTGTGCCGCCTCCCTGCTCAGCGGGAGCGGCTGACACCGCGACAAGCTCTGGGCCGAGCTCCCCCTGCGCTTCTTCAACGCTGGCGCCTTGAGAAGAAAGTTGAGCTGAAATATCACTTCGTACTTGATGCCAGAGCCCGCTGGTCTTAGGTGCAGAGAATGCCTGCACCTGCAACAGTGACCCCTCAAAGTCGAGGGTTACTGCGACCACTCGTTTCGCACGTTCATCAACCTCAAGACGCAGCTGCAGCCCCTCTCGAGGTGCTACTTTAATGCCGCCGAAATCAACGTAAGGGCGCATCGTTGGCACTTCAACCAGGTCGAACGGACCGGCTGTTTCGCGATCTGCGGGGGCAGACTTCGACGAGTCGACCTGATGGGCAATCTCGGGCTGGGTCAGCTCAAGATCACCTGAGGCGTTCGCTGTCTCGTCACTCATGGTGTGTTGCTTCTTTCGTTTCCGGACTGAGCACGCGAACTGCGCGGACCCGTGGTGTCTAAATAAATCTTATGCTCGGTCTCGTACGCCAGTCGAACCGAAACCTGCGTCTCCACGCTCGCTCTCAGCCAACTCAGTGACTGGCGAAAACACCGCGTGGGTCACCGGCATGAGGATGAGTTGCGCAATGCGATCTCCTGGCAAAATCTCGAAAGCCTCGCGAGGGTCAAGATTGATCAGCGGAACCTTGATCTCACCGCGATACCCAGCGTCGATAGTGCCGGGCGAGTTAACGATCGAGATACCGTGTTTCACCGCAAGCCCACTGCGTGGCACCACAAACGCCGCATAGCCATTGGGCAAAGCAACCCGCACGCCCGTAGAAACAAGTACCCGCTCACCTGGCTGCAGCACGAGAGCCTCAGAGCTGCGAAGATCTGCCCCAGCATCACCTGGTTGTGCGTAAGACGGGATTTGTGCGGGAGTACCCAGAATAGGAAGTTCGATGACATCGCTCACCCAGACAGGTTAGCTGATGCTGCGGCATTATGCAGGCTCTGCAATACCCATTGCTGAGCTTGCACAGATCGACCGCTGAGATAATAGTGCCATGAGCAACGACCCCTCTTCGTACTACCGAGAGCGGCTCTGGCCTTCGCCGGGGTTGCTGATTGCACTTCTATTGATTCTGCCCTCGGTCGCGATGGTGATAACCCCGATCAATGCCCCATACGCAATCCCAACAGCGATCGCTGTGTATTTGCTTATCGCGGGGTCTCTGGTGTTGTCTGCGCCTGTGGTGCAGGTCAAAGATGGGGTGCTATTCGCTGGCAGCGCCAGCATTCCTGTGTCTGCGCTCGGTCAGGTGCAAGTGCTCGACGACGAAACACTGAGAACCACCATTGGCCCCGGCGCAGATGCCCGCGCATTCTTGCTCGTGCGGGGATTCATTCATCGGGGTCTGCGCATCGAGATTGCAGACAGCAGTGATCCGACGCCCTACTGGGTGCTTACAAGCCGAAAGCCCCAGCGCTTCGCCGATGCAATTGCAGCTGCGAAGCCCGGGGCCAAAGCATAATGTGTCACGTTACCGGTGACGTGTCATCGGTGGGAAGTGCTAGTGAGCTGTAGTTCAGCCTGAGCATTCAGCGCAAATGGGCCCCAACTTTGTCTCATGATCAAGCTGTGAACGGTGACGCACGAGAAAGCAGTTCACACACGTGAACTCATCTGCTTGCTGGGGCAGCACAACCACATCGAGTTCAAGGTCCGACAGGTCTGCACCCGCAAGCTCAAAACCGGGGTTATCAGCATCTTCCGAATCAATGGAAGACGCACCCTTAGTGGGCACACGCTCTTTGAGGGCCTCGATCGATTCTGACTCTTCGTCAGACTTCCTGGGGGCGTCGTAATCGGTAGCCATACTCTCCTACGCTTCTTCTTCGTAAAACTCACGAACTGCGGCCATAGTTTGCCTTAAGAACGCCTCTCGACGCAAACCCGTAACCCGTGAATATGCTGAGCGCGTGTCATGATCCTTTTCACTGCAACGACTAGTGCGGCATGCATTAGCTGCGAATTTTTGCAACTGTCCGCCTCAATATGGCGCAGACCCCCGGGAGCATGGCACGCTGGGATGGAGTACGGGAGGAACGGCAATGGATGAACTGCGGGTAGTGCGGCGCGATGATCAGTCGCTTATCGTAGCGAATGAGGCCGGTGATGAGTATCGGTTGCTCGTAGATAGCAGCGTGCTTGCTGATCTTCGTCACCTCGCCAGGCAGGCCTCAGGCGGCGCACGCATTAATCCACGAGAAATTCAGTCACTTGTACGTGCAGGCAAGACGAGAGCCGAGATCATGGAGCTCACCGGCGCTGAAGACAGCGATATCGAGCGCTATGAGGAGCCTGTGCTTGCCGAGCGTCGCTTTATACTCACAAGCGCACAGTCTGTCGCCGTGCGCACCAGTCCTTCCGACCCTACTGAAGATCACTTTGGTGCAGTCATTGCCGAGCGCCTGATCGGGCTCAGCGCGAAGAAGATCGAATGGTCGTCATGGCGCGACGATGAGGCTGGCTGGATGATCAGCCTAGATTTTGTGTCTCACGAGGTCTCTCACCACGCGGTGTGGTCGTTCGAACATCGTAAGGGCTTGCTTTCGCCGCTGACACCAGACGCTGTTTCTCTCTCAAAGCAGGGAGAAGTTGGTGATCGTCTCATTCCAAAGCTTCGGGCAGTTGGCTCGTCGAAAGAGAATGGCCGCTTCGACTCTGACGCGTTTGATCGGGAGGAGTTGCTCGAGGGTGAGAGCGCAGCTGATGCAGCGGGTGCAAGCGCAGTACCAAACTCAACCCCAGATTCAGACCCCGAGCCCAGCGATGATATATTGCCGGCCGTTTCTGCACTGAGCGCCGGAGCAGAGGCGGCTGTGCGGTCGGGGCACCCCTCAACTGCATCGATACCAGTCGTGGCATCTGACGACGAATTCGCTCGCCGCAGAGAAATTGATCAGCGCGCAATCAAGACCCCTGAGCCAGAGGCACACGATCTCGGCCAAACAGCAGACCTGCTTGATGCACTACGACGCCGCAGGGGCGCGCGCGATTCTTCTTCAGCGTTGACTCCTCAAAAAGACTCTGATGCTGAGCACCCGTCAGCGCCGGTTCAGCAGCTCCCACTTCGCGGTCTCGGAGAATGGCGCGAAACCGAAGCGAATACAGCTGTCGAAACGCAGTCAGCTGAAGAAGCTCAAGAAACGCAGGCGCCACACGACAAGCAACAGAGCGACTCGGCAAAGAGCGGCAAACGCCGCACATCGATACCGAGCTGGGATGACATTCTCTTCGGCACGAGAAGCGAAGAAGACCCGAGTTAGCGCGATTTTCTGCTGTGATGCTTGGCCGCAGCGAGACCGGCTACCACATTGGTAAAGCCGGTGCCTGCAAGCGCGCCTCCGAGCGCAAGAGGCACACCGCGTTCTTCATCAGTGATACTTCCATGCTGACCGACCATCTCTAGC
>JAPXTT010000138.1:0-4017 GCA_033812395.1 Leucobacter sp.
TCATCACTGCGTTCTACGTGCCGCTCGTGCCGCTCATGCAATGGGCCTTCTTGCGCAAACGACCCGGCAAGATGAGCTTCATCGGGGCGGGCCTCGCATTCGCCGGCCTCATTGTGCTCGGCGGCCCTGGTGCCGCGGGCTTCAGCTTCGGTTTTGGCGAGTGGATCACGGTCGCCGCTGCGGTCGCGTGCGCCGTCGAAGTGATTTTGATTAGCGCGTTCGCCGGCAAGCGCGTCGAGTTTCGCAGGGTTACTGTGGTGCAGTTGCTCGCGGCTGCGGGTTTTGCGTTTCTTGCGATGCCGCTGACCGGCGAGACCCCACCTACCGCCGATTGGCGTTGGATCGTACCCGCAGTGGCTCTCGGCGGCATGAGCATGGTGATCCAACTCACCATGAACTGGGCGCAACGACACGTTTCTGCGACGCGAGCCACCATCATCTATTCTGCTGAACCTGTGTGGGCCGGGCTGATCGGCTGGGTCGCCGGCGATCACCTGCCGTGGTTCGCGCTTTTGGGCGCCGCGCTCATTGTCTCTGGCGTGCTCGTCAGCGAACTGAAGCCTGCCCCGCCGCCCACCACACGAGAGGCCATCACATGAGCTCCTTCATCGACGCGCTGCGCGCTTCACCGCACACCGCACCAATCGCGCTCGACGGGGGCCTCGGCACCCGGCTTGCCACGCGAGGCAATGACGTCTCTAGCGAACTCTGGTCGGCTGAGGTGCTGCAACATCACCCAGAAGAGGTGCTCGCCGCACACTACGACTTCTTTCGTGCCGGTGCACGCGTCGCTACCACTTGCTCGTATCAGGTCAGCTATGAGGGGTTCGCCAGGGCCGGGTTCTCAGTAGCCGAGGTAGATCGTCTGCTCGATCTCAGCGTCAAACTCGCACAGCAGGCACGAACCGAGGCCGGGCTGCACGCAGAGAACGCGTGGGTACTCGCCTCAGTTGGCCCCTACGGCGCTTCGCTCGGTGACGGCAGCGAATACACCGGCGATTACGGGCCAGACTACGGCGTCGATGCGCTGCGCAAGTGGCACCGCGCAAGGCTGAGGCGGCTCGCGCAGGCTGGCGCCGATGCCCTCATCTGCGAAACGATTCCCAGCCTCGCCGAAGGGCGCGCACTCGCCCTCGAGCTTGACGAGCTACAGGCTCCGGCGATCCTCTCTTTTACCGTTGACGACGGGGTGCTGCGCAGCGGTGAATCGATCGTGGAAGCGGCAAGGATCGCACACCGAGCAGAGAATGTCATCGCCGTGGGCGTGAACTGCTCTGACGCGCTCCATGCCACCGCCGCGCTCCGGCAGTTTCGCGAAGAGACCGACCTGCCGCTAGTGGTGTACCCAAACAGCGGCGAACATTGGAACGCGCAGCAGCGCAGCTGGAGCGGAGAGGCGGCGACGCTCGAACACCGTGTTGACGAGTGGGTCTCACTTGGCGCGCGCCTCGTCGGAGGCTGCTGCAGGGTCGACACCGAGGGCATCGCGAGGCTTGCGGCGCAGCTTGACTCAGGCGCGAACCGCTAGGCGGTGAACACTCACTCTCCCGCGCGCGACTAGTTCGCCGCGATATTGATGCTCGCCTCGGTGATCGCCCCCGACTCAGAGTGGTACTTCTCGAGCAGCGCAAGGTAGCGGCCGTCGTCAATCAGGGTTTGCAGTGCGGCACGAATGTGCTCAGCAATATCGCTACCCTTCGCTACCGGAAACCCATAGGGCGCGGTGTCAAACATGGCGCCAACGATCTCAATCTCGCCGCCAAGCGCGTCAACTGCTTCGATAGTGACAGGCGAGTCTGCCGAGAACGCGTCGGCTTGCCCCTGCACTACTGCGGTGGTGACCTCGGGTTGACCCGTAAACGGCATAATTTCGATGGGTTCTTTGCCCGCGGCGACACAGGCATCGTTTCGTGCTGGTAGTTCGGTGAGATGTTGGGTGCCGTCTTTCATCACCGCAATGGTCTTGCCGCAAGCGTTCTCGGGGTCAATGCTCGCACCCGATGAGGCAGCCCACAGGCTGCCCGCGCTGTAATAATTCACGAAGTCGACCACCTGCTGCCGCTCGACGGTATCCGTGAACGATCCGACTCCGATATCAATCGCACCGCCCTCGATCCTGGGCAGAATACTGTCAAACAGCAACTCCTGATACTCGACCTCGAGGCCAAGCTCGCTCGCGATTTCTGCGACGAGTTCGACCGCCCAGCCGGTGGGTTCTCCTTCTGGGGTTTTGGTCTCATTCGGCGGGTAGTCGGTGATGGTGCCAACATGCAACACCCCGCTCTGTTCGATCTCGGCCCAGCTTCGCACATCGCTAGAGACTGCCCCTGCGCCCTCACTTGTGGCAGCGAGTTCAGCTGTTTCGGAGTTGGTGCAGCCAGCAAGCAACAGGGCGGCACAGGCTGAAAGGGCGACGGCGGGCAGCAAGAGACTTTTCTTCACCCGAGTATTCTCTCGGTTGCCGACAACGAAGGGCCACAGATTACCGCGTGTTACCCGAACCCCACTGGCACTGAGCTGCCCTCACGCCACTGTCTGCTCACGAGTGCGCAGTGGGCTTGCGAAAGAATGGGCGAATAACTGCATTTCTGGTGCACGTTCGCTTGCCACCTGCACGTTCGCTTGCCACCTGCACGTTCGCTTGCCACCTGCACGTTCGCTTGCCACCTGCACGTTCGAAGCCTGAGCCGTTCGGCGGTACGGGCCCAGCTTCGCCGGCCCAACGACGCCGACCCAGCTGCACCGGCCCAACGACGCCGACCCGCACAAACCCCTCGCACCGCCCAGTCCACTCCCGGTGGTTCGGGCTCGCTACAGTTCAGGGGCAGCAAAAGTGCACTTCCGCACCGAATAACGCACTTTTGCCACACCTAAAGCACGCCCCCAGGCCAGGGACTACTCAAAAGGTACTGACACGCCCGGCCGTATCCACACGTTTTTGCCGATAGCCCTATTGACACGCCGGGCCGTATCCACTCTTTTTGGCCGATAGCCCCCGATAGCCGCATTTTGCCGGAATGCCGAAATAGAAAAGACCCCTCATGCACCCGCTAGAGCCCCGGTACCCTTGCTCTGTTTCCAGCCTGGGGGAGTTTCCGAAGATAGCGCCACATGAGGGGCCTTAACGAGCCTACCCTATTGGGCGGCCCCCGCAGAATTGAGTGGGTCGCCCTCGGCGTCTGCCCGGGGTTTCAGATCTGCGTTGCCTTCGCTCTCGTCGGTGCCCTTGAACTGCGACTGGTACAGCTCATAGTAGGCACCCCGCTGCGCAAGCAATTGCTCGTGCGAGCCCTGCTCGACGATGTCGCCGTGCTCCATCATCAAAATGGTGTCGGCATCGCGAATGGTCGAGAGCCGGTGCGCAATCACAAACGAGGTGCGATCGGCTCGTAGCGCGCTCATTGCTTGCTGCACCAGCACCTCAGTGCGAGTGTCAACCGACGAGGTAGCTTCGTCGAGAATCAGCAGCGATGGGTTTGCAATGAAAGCGCGGGCAATGGTCAGCAGCTGCCGCTCCCCCGCAGACAGCGACGACGCGTTCTCTTCGATGACCGTGTCATACCCCTCGGGCAGCTGTCGCACAAAGCGGTCGACCATGGTGGCCTTTGCCGCATCAACGATTTCATCGTCAGTAGCCTCGAGCCGCCCGTATCGAATGTTCTCGCGAATGCTGCCCTCGAACAAGAACGCGTCTTGCAACACCATGCCGACGTGCCCGCGCAGCTCAGCTCGTGAGAGCTGTGTGATGTCAGTGCCGTCGAGCAGAATTCGCCCGCTTTGCAACTCGTAGAAACGCATGACGAGGTTCACGAGCGTCGTCTTGCCAGCCCCCGTCGGGCCAACAATTGCGACCGTTTGCCCCGGCAGCACCTCGAGCGAGAGGTCTCGAATCAGCGGTTTATCTGACTCGTAGCTGAACGCGACGTGCTCGAACTCGACGTGTCCGGTAGCGCGCTCGGGCAACTGCTTGGTCACTGTCTCTCGCTCTTGCTCTTCAGCATCAATCAGCTCGAAGGT
>JAPXTT010000139.1:0-4017 GCA_033812395.1 Leucobacter sp.
AGCGAGGGTCACTCGCAGAGCTTGCGGCATGGGCCGCCACGGGGGTGCGGGGTGAAATCGTGCTGGTAGTAGCTGGCGCGACTGAGACCGCCGCATCGCCACAGGCCGCACTCGCTGAAGTGCTCGCACTGGTCAACAGCGGTGAGCGGTTGAAAGACGCCACGCGTTCGGTGGCCGATGCAACGGGGCTTTCAGCGAAAGAACTGTATGCGGGGGCGCTGGCAGCGAAGCGTGAGCCTCGATAAGTGAAAAGAACGGAGAGAACGGTGAGTGCAGAGAAGACGGTAAAACTCGAACTGTGGCGGTTTGGCTTGCCAATTCTGTGCTTCGGCATGATTGCCGCGATCAGCTTTATTGAGGCACCGTTGAAGTTTCAGGCCCCGGGCATCACGATTGCGCTTGGACTGGGCATAGGCAGGCTCGTGTTCTTTGCGCTGAACATTGCTGAGGCGGTGCTGCTCGTCGTGTTGCTTGTTCTCTCGCTCTGGCCGAGAGCAACCCGTGTGGCCGCTTCGCGACTGCGCTGGCTGGTTGCTCTTGTGATCGTGTTTGTGCTGAAGGTTGCGGTGATTAGGCCACCGCTGAATGCACGCACCGACCAGGTGCTTGCCGGTGCATCACCCGGTGAGTCGCCGTGGCACTACTTTTATATCGCGGCAGACCTACTGACAATGGCGTTGCTCATCGTGCTTGCGTTGCAGGCTGGGCGGGCGATCCTCGTAGCGGCAAAAACGAGTACGAACTCTGCATCTTAGGCCCCACGGCCACCCTCTGAATACCCATCGGCAAGTGTTTGGCCGGTGAGCGAGTGAATTGCGGCCATGATGCGTTCGGTTGCCTCTTTGCGTGCGCGACCACCCGGCAGCTCGGCGAGGTCAGAAAGATCGATCGGTGCCCCAAACCTGATTTCAGCACGGGCAGGCTTGCCTGTTGCTGGGTCGACGAACGCTCGGTTGATGCCGATGAGACCGACCGGTACGACAGTTGCACCCGACTCGAGGGCCATGAATGCAGCCCCGCTGCGACCGCGGTACAGGCGACCGTCGCGTGACCGGGTGCCCTCGGGAAACACGGCAAATACCTGACCCGCTGCCAGCACCTGCATTCCGGCCTCTAACGCAGCCTGGGTGGCAGAACCAGCTTCGCGACGCACCGGGATCGCACCAATGTGGGTAAAAAACCAACGCCCGATTGGGTTCGCAAACAGTGAGGCCTTCGCGAGAAACTGCACTTTGCGGGGTGAGAATGAGGGGATGAGGATCGTGTCAAACGCTGAAAGGTGGTTGCTCGCGAGCAGCACAGGGCCACGCTCTGGTACGTGCTCTCGGCCTGTCACGCGGGGGCGGTAGCGAAGCCACAGCACCGGCCTCAAGAGTGCACGGCCGATCGTGAACACAACGCCCGGTTTGGTGACAGCAGGGAGTGCGGGCATGCCAAAACGATACATCCATGCGAGCGCACATACAGGCATCGCACGGAATGATGCGGCAGTATTGTCGCTTGTGCGTCGTTTCTGGCGCTGTCCGATTTTCTGAAGAGGTACCCGTGAAACGCTCCCGCGCTCTGCTCGCTCTGATGCCCGTCGCTCTTGTGGCTGGTTTGCTGACTTCCTGTTCGTCAACCCCCACGAGTGCAATCGAGGGCGTCAAGTGTGCGCCCGAAGGCGAGGCCAGTAAGTCACTTGAGTTCAATGGCGATTTTGGTGACGAGAAGCTCGAGTTGAAAACCAAGACCCCGATCGAGGCGAAGGCACTTGAGGCCTCAACTCCGATCAAGGGTGACGGCGATCAGGTCAAAGAGAACGACACGATTGAAGCGCAACTCTCACTCTTCAACGGCAAGACCGGTGAGGTGCTGCAGAGCGGAAAATCGAGTCTGCAGTTGAGCAGTCAGGGGCTGCAGCAGTGGGCGCTTGAGGTGCTCAGCTGCGCGTCGGTGGGCGACCGCGTTGCTGCCGTTGCGCCGGCGTCAGATGTGCTTGGCGACTCGGCTTCGCAACTCGGTGTCGACGCAAAAGACAGTATTGTGATGGCGTTCGACCTGCTCTCGGCGAAATCGACTGAGGCCACTTCTGAGCCGGGCACGCTTGAGCCTGATGAGCTGCTGAAGAAAGCCGAGGGCAAGGCGCAAAATCTGCCCGAGGGTCTGCCGAGCGTCGAGCTAGCTGAAGACGGCTCACCCACGATCACGATGCCAGAGGGCGTCGCCGCACCCGACAAACTGACCGTCGAGACCCTCATCAAGGGCGACGGCGAAGAAGTGCAAGAAGGCGACCGCGTGTACGTGCACTACCGCGGTGTGATCTGGCGCACCGGTGAAGAGTTCGACTCGAGCTGGAGTCGTGGTGAGCCAATAGGTTTTCTCACTACCGGCGTGATTGAGGGCTTCTCGAAGGCGCTCGTTGGTCAGACAGTTGGGTCGCAAGTGATGTCGATCGTGCCCGCTGAAGACGGTGGTTACGGTGCTGCCACGTTGCAGCAGCAGGGTCACGAGCCAGACGACGTGATGGTCTTCGTGCTCGATATTCTCGGCACGGTGCACGCCGAGTAACGAGCGCGCGCAGCAACAGTGAGGCCGTCGGGGAAACCCGGCGGCCTCACTGTTTGTGTGCGCAACGTGTAGGGCACCTTGAAAGTCGCGAGATTGATCGACTTTCGCGAATTGGCGCATGCACGTCTCGCCGGATGAAGCACGAGAAAGCACACGATTTAAACCGGATCCGTGTGGTTTCTTGCGCGCCGTGTGCTTTCTTGCGCGCTGTGTGCTTTCTTGCGCGCTGTGTGGGTTCTTGTGAGCGGCGTGCTTTCTTGCGCGCTGTGTGGGTTCTTGTGAGCGGCGTGCTTTCTCGCGTGCTGTGTGCGTACTTACGCGCAGCCCGCTCGCTCGTGTGCCGCCCAAACCGACCACCATGTTGGGCGTATGCCCCTGCACTGAGCACGCTGCCGATCTCACCGGATCACAAGAAGACCCTGCGCAAAGTGCGGCCGCGATCCTTGTGTGCTTTAATGGTTGGAAGTTCTACCTTTCGGCGACGAGACGACCCAGTGCTCCCTCGTTGCTTCTCAACGACGAGCAAGGAGCCCACTGAAATGACCAAGACGCAATCGGCCCTCACCAGCGGCAACCTCACCCCAGATGAGCTGCGAAGCGCGGTCGCAAGCGGCGAGATCGACACGGTCATTGTCGCCTTCACCGACATGCAGGGTCGGCTCGCAGGCAAACGTGTCTCGGCGAGGCTGTTTCTTGAAGACATCATGGATCACGGGGCAGAGTGCTGCAACTACCTGCTTGCGGTCGACGTCGAACTCAACACTGTCGACGGTTACGCTCTGACAAGCTGGGAAAGCGGCTACGGCGACATGGCGATGATTCCCGACCTCGGCACACTGCGCCGCGCCCCGTGGCTGCCCGGCACCGCAATGGTCATCGCCGACCTCACCACCGCGAGCGAGCACACCCCGATCCCGGTATCGCCGAGAGCAATTTTGAAGCGTCAGATCGACCGCCTGGCCGAGCACGATCTGATTCCGTTCGTTGGCACCGAACTCGAGTTCATCGTGTTCGATGATGACTACCGAAGCGCCTGGCGAAACGGCTACCGCGACCTCACCCCTGCGAGCGATTACAACACCGACTACGCACTGCAGGGGTCGACTCGGCTTGAGCCGCTGCTGCGTGACATTCGTAACAGCATGGATGGCGCGGGCATGTACTGTGAGGGGGTCAAGGGCGAATGCAACCTCGGGCAGCAAGAGATTGCCTTTCGCTACGCGCACGCGCTACCCACCTGCGACAACCATTCGATCTACAAGAGCGGCTCGAAAGAGATCGCAGACGCGCACGGCAAGAGCATCACCTTCATGGCGAAGTTCAACGAGCGCGAGGGCAATAGCTGCCATGTGCACTCAAGCCTGCGCAACAGCGCCGGTGAGCCGGTGTTTGCCGACAATGACGCGCCCGACGGCATGTCGAAGCTCTTTCGCCATTACATCGCCGGGCAGCTTCGGGCGATGCGCG
>JAPXTT010000140.1:0-3972 GCA_033812395.1 Leucobacter sp.
TTCTTAAGGTCATGTCTACCGCCAACCCTCGCATCTTGCGCCTTGATGGGCTTCGCGGCGTGGCTGCCGTCGGCGTGATGCTCTACCATTTCTCGCTGGTCGCGAGGCCAGAACTCGGCACACCCACGTGGGCGCTTCTCACCCAAACCCCCGTAAAGCTGCTGTTCGCCGGCACCGAATCTGTGCTCATTTTCTTTGTGCTTTCTGGGCTCGTGGATGCAAAACACGCAGGCCACCTCAGTGAACCTCTGGTCGCTGCTCAGCGAAGCTTCACTGATGCGCCGCACCTATCAAATCGACAACGTGCTCTGGTCGATGCGATGGGAGATTATCTTTTCGTTGCTTGCGCCGATCTTTGTCTGGGTGGCAATTCGCGCAAGCAAATCTGCGTTCTTGGGCGTTACGCTCTGTCTGATTGCCAGCGTGCTCGGCAGGTTGTTGATCGCAAGCTGGCTTTCTCGCCCGCTACACCTGCCGGCTCTGCCGCAGAATGTGCTCTGGGGCCTTGCAGCGGCGGGCGCGGTGCTCACCGTGGTGCTCGCTGTCAGGTGGCAACTGATGCGCCAGCTGCTCGAAACCCGGCCCGCGCAGTGGCTAGGCAAGATCTCGTTCAGTCTCTTTCTGATCCATGTGCCGATCATCGCAACTGCAACGTATTTCTTCGGTTCAAGTCGCTGGTGGTTGGCTGGCATCGTTGCGATGCCCGCGAGCGTTGGCGCGGCATTACTGTTTCAGCGCTGGATCGAAACACCCACTCACAAACTCGCGCGTGCCTTGGGCGCCCGCATTCCGGTGGCAACGAAGTCGTAGCTGTTGCTCGGGCGCAACCTGCTCTGTTGCTGAGCCGAGATCGCCACGGGGCACGCTACCGCCCGAGCACGCGACGCACGCGGCGCCGCACATTACCGGCGCGTCGCCTCAGCTGAGTCGCGACTGGCTGGTCTGCGGCATCACGAATGCGCTTTGCGCCAAGTGCGCGTTCAAACTCTTTCGCCCAACGCTTCGCAACCGCTTCATCTGAGAACTCTTGCGCCTTCGCCACAGCTTTGTTCCGCATCACCTGCAGCTGCGAGTCTGACATGCGCTGCAATTCAAGAATGCGCTGCGCGACCTGTTCGGTGTCGCCCTCGGGCACAAGAAAACCGCTCACCCCATTTCGAATCATGTCGGCGGGGCCGTACCGAATGTCGAAGGCAATAGGAATACACCCGGCGGCCATGCTTTCAACGAGCACCAATGGCAGCCCCTCATTCGATGAGGTGAGCAGGCAAAATTCTGCCTGTGTGAAGTGCGACCTTGCGTCGGGCTGATAGCCATGCAGCGCAACGAAACCCTCGGCATGCTGCTGAGCAACCTGCTCGCGAATCGCATCGGCGCGCTCACCGCTTCCGTATACGTCGAGCGTCACCTCAGGGGACTGGCTGTGGGCCACTACCACCGCATCGACCGCGAGTTCAACACGCTTACGCTCGTCGAGCGAAGCCACCACGATGCCGCTGCCACGTGTGTGCGCGCTGGCCTGAGCAGGCGGCAGATCAATGCCGTTCGGAATCACTCGTACGACCGCTCTCGCGTCAATGCCGAGATCAGCGAGATCGCTCACGAGCTCTTCGCGCTGACGCTCTGTCAGCACCACAATCGAATCGAAGCTGTTGCTCTGTTTCAGCACCTTTTCGCGAGAGGGCCGCAGCACCGAAATCGTGCTGCCCGTCGCGGGCTGCTTTTCGTCACCAGCCGGTAGGCCGTCGATGCCGAGTAAGGCCTCTTCTGCCGGCCTGCGGTGCGAGGCATGCACGAGGTGAAGCGTTACGACGTTCTCTCGACGGTAGCCGGGCACAAAGCGAGCGGCTGTCTTCGAGTCAATAATGAGAAAGCTGAGGCGTTTCTTGAAGACCTGATCGAGCCACCACCGATAGAGCTTCCAGCGCGACCCCCAGCGTCGCACTGCTTGCCCCTCAGCATCGAACAGCACCACCGAATAACCGTCATCACCGTAACGCTCAGTCGCCAGCAACGAACCATCGCGCCGAAACCTGTCGACACCAACAACTTCACCGCTCTCGTCACGTCGCTCGCGCAGCAGCACCACCCCACCGTGCTCGATGACCCGGTCGTCACCGTGAGCTGCAACCGGCTCTATTTCTGCGAGGGCCTCTGGCGCATCAACTGGCCCACTTTGCCGCTTTGCTGGCCTCAGTTCTCTCAGACGCAGGTCGTCCCAGAGGTTACGAATGCTGACGCCCTCGGTCAGCTCACCCGCAGCAAGCAGCTTCGCCGAGAGCTCAGCATAATCAGGTCGATCGTCGAGTGTCAGCACCTCGACATTCACCCCGCCAAGCCTACGAAAGCCCCGAGAGCGATGCAGCAGCGCGCTCGTCATTCCGCCAAAATCGTCAGCAATGCCCCAGGTAAGGGCGTAATACCTGCCAGCAGGAAATCGAACTACAGGGTTGACCATACGCATCAACGTACTCGCTGCCTCACCTCTCAGACTCGGAGCTGCCCCCGAGAACCCTGGAAAGTGCCCGAGTGGCCGAGTGGCCCAGTGGCCCAGCGGCCCAGCGGCCTGCCGAGTTACGCTTTCGCGGGCCTCACTCGCTGGTATGGCTTCGCAATCGAGTCACCGATAGCTTCGGCGATAAGCTGTTCGGCCGAACGGTTCTTGCGCGAAAGCTTCGCAATCCACTTTGTGAACTTGGCACCGCGTGCGAACTCTTTCGCGCTGCGGTCTTCTACCGCGTAGAAGTACCGCGCTGTTTCGGGCAGCAGCGAAAGCACACCGTTCATGATGCGCCGGGCAACCCATTTTGCAACAGGGCCCTTCACGTCTGGGTGGCGAATCGAGTGGCCTGCAAGGGCGGCGAAAATCGTGAGGGCTTTTGTGTTGAGCTCTTCGCGAATGTACTCGTCAAGCTCGGCGAAGGTCTGAAAGTAGGGCCCGGGCACGTGGATGCTCTCGCCGCCGTGACGCGACTCTTGCACCAGACGGTCTGCCTCTGCTGTGGTCATGCCAGGCCCGAACTCTTGGTACCCCCGAACGGCCGACCAAATGTAGGTCCACCATGTCCAGCGCTGCCAGTCGGTCTGCTTTGCGCTGACCACCTCACCGGTTTCGGGGTTTGTCCACGAAGCTCGCTCGTGCAGTCGATCAACGTGAGCTGCGGCAGCATCTGCGTGTGCCTTGTCGGCAAAAATCGCGTCACGAAGGTACGCCGAGGTGCGGTCGAACCGAGCAGCCATTTGTTCTGGCCCCTCGTTGGTGAGCGAGACCCGCTGAAAGTGAGTCATCATTCCAGGCTCGAGCATCTGCAAAAACACCGCGTTCTTTGCACCTAGCATCGATCCCGGATCAGAAAACACGCGCCATGAAATGCTGTCGGGCCCGTAATACCCTTCGTCAGCTCGCGGCGCATCGGCAAGTGTTCGGCTCGGATATTCTTCAGTCACGGGTCCCCCTCAAACCAGACTTATCATTCAGACGATATGTAAGCCTATTGAGCACATCCGGTCACAAACCGTCACCTCTTGACTCAAATCACGCAAAATACATACATTCCACGCGCCCAGCCTGAAAACCCATCGGCAAATCACCTCAGCTCAACATATGGCCGCTACGTTGATGCTCAATAATCGATGTTTGTTTAGCAAAGGATCCCGATGACCCATCAACCTGACAATGCCTCAGCCGACGCACCCGCGTTCTCACGCCACTGGAGTTCACGTGCTTCACTCGTAGCTGGGCTCATCGGGCTCGTCACCCTGGCAACCTTCTTCTTCACCTCGTCGGGCCCGGTATTTCTCTGGCTCGGGGTCGTCGCCGGCCTTGTCGGGGTAGTACTCGGGGCGATCGCGCTGCGCCATCGCAGGCCCGACGCTTCTGCGGTGACCGGAATCGTCACCGGCGCGATCAGCGCGGTGCTCGGTCTTGCAATTTTCGTCTTTGCGCTGATCTTCGTGGGGGCGATTTCGCTC
>JAPXTT010000141.1:0-3960 GCA_033812395.1 Leucobacter sp.
AGGTGCCTCCAAAGACACTGATCCGAGACGTGTTCTCGGGCTTGTTTGCGCTTGTCTACGTGCCGTTTCTTGCCTCGACCGCAGTGCTGCTTGTGCAAGCGCCGAACGGTCAGTGGTGGGTGTTTGCGCTCGTGCTCATCGTTGTCTCGGTCGATGTCGGTGCGTATGCGGCTGGCGTGACCCTCGGTAAGCACAAGATGACCCCGAGAATTAGCCCCAATAAGACCTGGGAGGGCTTCGGGGGAGCTGCGCTGTTTGCTGCTATTTCTGGGGTGACAATCTCGCTGCTCGCGCTCGAACAGCCTTGGTGGGTTGGCGTGCTGCTTGGGGCGGTGGTTCTGCTCACCGCAACAGGCGGTGACCTCACTGAGTCATTGATCAAGCGCAATCTTGGCGTGAAAGACATGAGTTCATGGATTCCGGGTCACGGTGGCTTTCTTGATCGACTTGATTCGTTGCTGCCCTCTGCCATTGGCGTGTATGGGGTGGCGCTGAGCTTAGGAGTGTTTGCGTGAGTCGAGCGGCGACTGCAGCGGGGGCGCCTAGCGCGTTTCCGATTGCTGAGCGGGGTCAACTGGGGTACCAGATTGAAGAGGTCGACACATTTCTCGAAAGAGCGAGAAATACCTATGACGGGGTGAACCAGAGCCCGGTGCCGGTTACCGCGGCAGAGATTCGACAACTGGCGTTTCCAATGAAGAAACATGGGTACTCTGCTCGTTTTGTTGATGCCGCGATGGATCGACTCGAGGAGGTCTTTTACGAGCGAGAGCGTCGAGTTCGTATGGAGCAACTCGGTGACGACGCGTGGTGGGCCGAGGTTGGTCAGTTGCTTCGCGAAGTACGCGGTCGGCTTGATCGGCCCCGGGGCAAACGGTTTAAAGTACGGGGGGTGTTCGCGAGCGGGTACCGAAAATCTCAAGTTGATGCATTTCTTGATCGAATTTCTGCCCTGTTTGCTGGCAAAGATCAGCTGACTACCGCCGATGTTCGGGCCGTAGTGTTTCACTCTCAGTGGCGCGGGTATAGCGAAGACCAGGTAGACACGTTGCTTGACGCGGTGATTGAGTTATTACTGGCCACTCGCTGAACAGGCGCCTGGCTTTCACTCGACCAGGGCGTTAATCTGAGATAGAATCGTTATATTGTGACTTCCTCTACTGTCAAAACAAACGCGCACTCCGGTTTCAAACGTGTGCGGGGTTATCTTGCTGCCTTCGCGGTGGTGGGCATTGCAGGCACGGTAATCATTGCTCCGTTCAGCGATACGCGACCCGCTCTTGCTGACGAGGCATTTTACGAGCGCATCAACCAGGAATTTGTGCCAGTAAACGTAGAGTCGCCTGACATTCACCTTGAGCTGCCGACCGCTGAAGAGCTTCCTGCTCCGGCGCCGACACCTCAGCCCACTTCTTCCACTGCTGGCGGTGGCTCAGCTGAGATTCCACGCTATACCGGAGGCGGCTCGCCAGCCGAATGGATGGCGGCCGCAGGCATCCCAGAGAGCGACTGGGGGTACGTCGACTACGTGGTACGTCGCGAGAGCGGATGGAACCCAAACGCAACAAACTCGAGCAGCGGGGCCTGCGGTCTTGTGCAGGCTTTGCCCTGCAGCAAAGTGCCTGGCGGCAACGGCTATGATCCCGTCGCTAACCTGACCTGGGCAAATGGGTACGCGAATGGGCGTTACGGTAGCTGGGCTGGTGCGTATGATTTCTGGATTAGCAACCACTGGTGGTAGTCGATCGGCCTTCCGCTCATGACGCGTAGGCGTGGCCCGAGCAAGTACCAGCGCGCAGCGCTTGAACCAGCAAGAGACGTCACCAGGCTTGCATACGGGGGAGCACAGAAGCAGTTTCGCCGAGGCGCCGAGTGGTTCGTGCGCGAGATTCCGGCGCATCGCGCAGAGAAGTCTTACCGCTGCCCAGATTGCGGTACCAATGTGCCCCCGGGCCAGGCGCACATCGTCGCGTGGAGTGCAGAACACCTCTTTGGTGATAGCGCGGCGCTACAAGAGCGCCGTCACTACCACTCGCACTGCTGGCGTCTGGCATAGGCAGAACGACGTTACCCTTAAAAGAGTGTGTCTTGTGGCGCGGCAGCGAGTGGCACCTCAGGCGTGGGCAATGCGTCGATGAGACCCGGCCCAGAGTCGGGCTGCTGCCCTCGCTGGTAAGCGGTGGCCGCAGCCCGAGCGCGGCCGTCAGCGGCCTCATTCAACGGGTGACCTGCGTGGCCTTTGACCCACTCAAAATTGACCTGGCGGCCTTGCATGGCTGAGTCGAGCCGTTCAAGCAATTCGCGATTCAATACAGGCTTTCCGTCTGATTTTCGCCAACCGCGGCGCTTCCAGCCCGGCATCCACTGCGTGACCGAGTTGATCACGTATTGGCTGTCGCACAGTATTGTGAGCGGCTCAGCGCCGCGATGTTCGGTTGCGTGCAGCAGGTCGATGACCGCCATGAGCTCGCCCTGATTGTTCGTTGCACGCGGCCACCCGCCTGCTCGCCACTGAGTCTCGTCGATGTACCAGGCCCAGCCGGCAGGGCCGGGGTTGCCAAGTGCCGACCCGTCGGCTGCAGCGATGAGTGTCATGACTCGTCGATCCGTGAGATTGGTTTGGTGTCGTTCTCGTTCTTGCTGGCAGCTTCAACAACGGCTTCGGTTGAGGGCTTCACGCTCTGCTCGAGCTTGCGTGCGTTGGTTACGACCTCGCCGAGGCTCTCGAAATAGCGGGCTACCGCGACACGTTCAACCTTCAGCTGCGTCATGCGATCTTCAGCTGCTGCCAGCACCTTCTGGGCGCGGTTCTCTGCATCTGTGAAGGTGTGGTGCGCACGTTGCTCAGCTTCATGCACGATATCGGCAGCCCGTCGTTCGGCGATGAGTCTGATTTCGCGCGCTTCAGCGGCGGCGCCGTTGACGACCCGCTCGTACTCGCTACGAGCGGTATCTAGCTGCTGGTGCAATTCGGCGAGCGAGGATCGCGCGGTCTCAAGCTGCGAACGAGCGGTGGCCGCGGCTTCTGCTTGGCGGTCTGAGAAGTCACGTTCAAACTGCTCTTTGCGTTCAGCAGAGGTGCGAATGAACTCGTCGGTTTCGTGTGAGATGCGTTGGCGCTCGTCACGTACCAGGTCTTCAACCTCTGCCTTTGCTGCTGCGAGCTCAGCTTCTTGAGCAGCCCGGTACTGCGCGAGCTCTTCGACAGTGGTGGCCCGAAGCTCATCGAGCTCAGCAGTGACTCGAGCACGGGTGGTCTCTATCTCGCGGTTCACCTCATCAGTGGCCGCATCGTGTGCGAGCTTCAGCGCCTCGCGTTGCGCTTCGGCTTCAGCGGCAAGACGGCGCTCTTGGTCAGACCGTTCACGTGCGAGGTCATTGGCGAGACTCAAACGATCACGTTCTGCCTGCAGCTCAAACTGTTCGCGATCGATGCCGAGTTTGGTTGCTGCTTCTTCGCGTTGAATACGAACACGCTCTTCGGTGCTCGTCACGAGGGCTGCGAGACGCGTGGTGTGCTCAGCGCTTTCTGCTGCGATACGTTCTTCGTGCAGCGTTTTGGCGTCGTTGAGCTGCGCCTCTTGTGCAGCGAGCGCGACCGCGAGCGCACTCTCGTGGGTGAGCAGCTGCTTTGCGAGCGTGTTGTCGTGCGCTTCACGCTCACGCTGCAGCTCGGCGCGCAGGGCTTCACGTTCTTCGGCAATCTGCTGCTCGTGGGCTGCGTACTCTTCAATGCGGCGAGCACTTTGTGCATCGTTTTCGCGCTGCAGCTTGGCGAGATCTGCGGCAATCTGCTCGTCGTGTGCTTCGCGTTCGCGTCGAAGCTCTGCATCGTGCGTTGCACGCTCACGCTCGATCTCAGAGTTGTGCGTCTCGCGTTCTCGTGCAAGTTCAGTGTCGTGTGCTTCGCGTTCGCGAGTGAGTTGTGACTGGTGTGCGGCGAGCTCGTCGGCGATTGCG
>JAPXTT010000142.1:0-3911 GCA_033812395.1 Leucobacter sp.
CCAGACGAGCCCGGCAACGCCGCGCCCAAACACGAAGAGGGCGCCGAGCGTGATTGAGAGCGGTCGACTCATTGTTGGGGCTTGGTCTCGGTCGTCAGATGCGACCAGCACCTCGATAGGTTCATTTGCCGCACGCTTGCGGTGTGATCCCACGCTCATGACTGCACCTCGCCTTCGCCTGAAGCGCGCAGCATTCGGAGGTCAAGGATCGGCAGGTCGCCATCCGTGCGAATCGTGTCGCCACCACCGTTGCGCGAGTGGTAACCGGTCGAAAAATCTCGCAAGATTGTCACTATTGTTGCCGGATGGGCCTGTTGCACAGTGGTGATAATGTGGTCACGCTCAATGTCAATGTCGGCATCAATCTTGTGTGTCACCTGCAGTGTGAAAAGCGAAAACCCTACTGCGCGGTCGAAAGTGCCTGCCGCGAGCCAGTCGACGCGCGTTCCACCAGGTAGTAGCCAACCGTCTGGGGTGCGCCAGAAACGCACGTGATGTCGCTTTGCAGGGTTGCCAGCAACCTCTTGCTGGTAAGCAAAATCTTGCATGCGACCGAAGAGAAAAAGCGGGCTTACCGGGGCCTCGTCATAGCTTCTGCGGGTGATGGTCGAAGTAATGATGCGCCAAGATGTGCGTAGTGTGACCTGATCGGCGCGGGTCCAGGCGGCACCCTGCATTGCGGTGTGCAACGCTGCCTCGTCGCCCAGCAGCGCGAGATTAATGGGGTCGCCGAGCAGGCCGTCACTGGTACGTGTACGACCTATGAAATAGTCGGGTACGTAGATCGAAGTGAGCATGCGGTGAAGACGGGGGAGCACGAGGTAAGCGAGCATGCCCCAGAACAAGACGAACACCAAAATGCCCCACCAGCCCAGCTGAAAGCTCTCGCGTAGCAGCAGCCACGCGAGCCAGATCGCGGCGAGGCCAGCGAAGATGAAGAAGAACTGGTCGAGCACGGCGAGCAGCGAGATGCGACGAGGAGCGTCGCTCGCTTCGCTTACCGTGCTTCGCTGCGTCTGAGTGCTCACACCCTCATGTTAGCGAGATGCCCTAGTTCGCGCGAAGGTGTGCCAGAAGTTTTGCCGCGTCACCGACGTAGCTGGCGGGGGTAAGCGCAAGCAAGCGCTGCTTTGCCTCGTCACCGATCTCGAGCGCCGAAACAAACTCGATGAGATCTGCCTGGCCGATCCTTTTACCGCGAGTGAGCTCTTTGAGCGCTGCGTAGGGATCGCTGATCGTCGAGCGACCGGCGGTCACTTCGGCGCGAATGACCGTCTGAATCGCCTCACCAAGCACCTCCCAATTGCTGTCGAGGTCGGCCGCGAGTACCTCTGGAGCCGCGTCGATCTGGCCGAGGCCGCGTAGTACATTATCGAGGGCGAGCACCGAGTGGCCAATGCCGACCCCGATGTTGCGCTGTGCCGACGAGTCGGTGAGATCGCGCTGCCAACGGCTCGTGACCAGGGTCTGCGCGAGTGAGTCGAGAATGGCGTTCGAGAGCTCGAAGTTGGCCTCGGCGTTCTCGAACCGAATTGGGTTGACCTTGTGAGGCATGGTCGATGAGCCGGTCGCGCCTTCGACGGGAATCTGTCGGAAGTAACCGATCGAGATGTAGCTCCAGATGTCGGTAGCGAGGTTATGCAGAATGCGGTTTGCGTGTGCAATGCGTGAGTAGAGCTCGGCCTGCCAGTCGTGCGACTCGATCTGCGTGGTGAGCGGGTTCCAATCGAGACCGAGGCCCTCAACGAACTCACGAGAAACCCGCTGCCAGTCAACCGAAGGATCAGCGGCGATGTGCGCGGCGAAGGTGCCGGTAGCACCCGAGAACTTGCCCAGGTATTCGATCTGCGTGATTTGGGCGATCTGGCGGTTCAGGCGGTGCACGAATACGGCGAGTTCTTTACCAAGCGTGGTCGGGGTTGCGGGCTGCCCGTGTGTGCGACTCATCATCGGCAGCTCGCGGTACAGCTCCGCCTGGCGAGCGAGCTCGGTGATGACCGCCTCAAGCTTCGGCTGCCAGACCTCTGCAACCGCCTGCTTCACGGTGAGTGCGTACGACAGGTTGTTAATGTCTTCGCTCGTGCACGCGACGTGTGTGAGCTCGGCGATGTTGTTGAGGCCCTGACGCGACAGCTGGGCGCGCACGAGGTATTCGACCGCCTTAACGTCGTGCTGGGTGACTCGCTCGGTCTCTGCGAGCTCGTCGATCTCGGCCTGGCCGAAGTTCGCGGCCCAGGCGCGCAGCGTGTCTACATCGGCTGAGTCGAGCGGTGCCGAGCCGAGCAGCGAGTGCGAGGTGAGGTAGACGAGCCACTCAACCTCAACATGCACGCGGGCTTTGTTGAGGCCAGCCTCAGAGAGAAAGTCGCCGAGCCCCGCGACTTGCTTCGCGTAGCGGCCGTCGAGCGGGCTGAGGGGCTGCGTGGGAAGCTGCGACATGAGTGACTCTCCGTAGTTTTTGGGGCGAGGATCGGCCAAGCTATATTCTCCCATGCTCGTCGAGGGGCGGCGTGCCCTGTGCGGTGCTAGCCGACCGGGTAGCCTGCATCAGGGGGAGCGCGTGAGCATACAGCACGAGCGAGAAGAGGATCGGGTGCGCAGAGTAGACAGGGCAGGCAGGGTGGGCAAATTCGTGGTCGCCACCCTCGACAGGTAATGTGTGCACGCCGTGCCGCACCGAGTCTAGCGAGAAGGCCTATCTCTTCTTCGGCTCGTGGTTCACAACCGCGGCCCCGACTTGGCTCAAGTTAGTGTCCCCCAAAACATCGGCCATCACTCGCGCATAAGCGTAGCCACAACGGCCGCGTCATCGCCTTCCACCGGGTCAGCCGCGACCACGAGCTGACCATTCACACTCAACTCGATCCGCTTGTAACGCCGAAACGTTTTCACCACCCGCCGAATCGACCACCCCGACCCGGCCTCCACCCACCGTGACACCGCAAGCGCCGCGAGCACCACCGACAAGCGCGCCCGGATGGATTCCTCCGTGCGATGAAAAATCGGGCGCGCTTGAAGATCATGGTTGGACATGCGGAAACTCTTCTCCACCTGCCAGAGCCGGTGGTACGCCGCCACCACCTCACCCGCCTGCAACTCCGTCAAATTCGTCACGTACCCCTTGATCCCCGCCAAGTCCCGCTTGCGGGCCGCGAGTTCCTCGTTCACGCTCTTGGTCGCGTCGGTGAGTTTCACGTACCTGTTCTTCTTCACCGACGCTTCACCAGCTACGAGCTTGCGTGCTTTAACGAGCTGTTCTTCCACCCCCTTGATCGTGCGGCGAGCATAATCAGCGCGATACCGGTAATGGAACATTTGCTGCTTGCGCTCTCCCGCTACCCCCACGAATCGGGCCTGTGAGAACACCTGTTTGTCAGGAATTTTTTCTCCCGGATGGTCGTCCCGCCACTGCTGAATCACCGCCGGCACTTGACTCACGCGAGCACCCAGAATGTACGACAGACCGGCCTCATCCAAGGCATTCTTGTTCGCCTCTGACACCATCCCCGCATCGGCTACCACCGTGATATCGGTGAGGCCGTGAGCCTGAATAAACGACTTGATCATGGGCAACATGGTGTGAGTTTCAGCTTTGTTACCTTCGAACATGTGCGCCGCGAGCGGGAACCCCTGCGTGTCCGTGAGGAGCCCCAACGTGATTTGCGGTTCCAAGCGACGTTCCTTGGAAAACCCAGGCACCCGCAGCTCATCCGCCCCGTCGGTCTCAAAATAGAGCGTAGTGACGTCGTACAACACGAGCGAAGACGGCCCGATACCCGCATGGTCCACACATGCCGCGGACAGGCCCTCACGAAACTCGCTCGTCGCGTACGCAGGGAGCCTGCGCTTAAGCGTCGCGTACGACATCGACGAGATGCCAGCCTCTGCCAGCACACGGATGGACTCGAGCT
>JAPXTT010000143.1:0-3904 GCA_033812395.1 Leucobacter sp.
CAGGCCCCAGTCTGCGAGCAGGCCTGCGTGCGGGTCGATACCCGCACAGAGGTGCCTGTGCACCGCAAGCTCGGCGGTGAGGCGACCGGCGAAGGTCGCCTCACCGAGTGCCGATGCGATCGACATTCTCAGTTTGCCTCTGCCGTCGCAAGAGCGTCTGCTGCGTCACGGTCTGCCTGATACTCCTGCAGCGACTTCACGTCGAACACATCAACCTGTGCCGAGAGTGCACCAACCGCTGCCGAGAGCTCGCTCACTGTCGTGAAGATTGGCTTGTCGGCTGCAACGGCGGCGGCGCGAATCTCGTAGCCGTCAGCGCGCGCTGACGAGCCCGAGGGGGTGTTGATGATCATGTCGATCGAGCCAGCGTTGATCAGGTCGACGATGGTCTCACCTTCTGCCTGAGCCGAGTGCTTGCGCACGGTCTCGCTCTCGATGCCGTTGCGCGCGAGCACCACCTGGGTGCCCTGCGTAGCGAGAATCTTGTAACCGAGCTCTTGCAGTCGCTGCGCGGGAAGCACGATAGCGCGCTTGTCGCGATCAGCCACCGAGAGAAACACAGTGCCCGACTTCGGCAGCTCGCTGCCAGCAGCCGACTGGCTCTTTGCGAACGCGCGCGGGAAGTCGCGATCCATGCCCATAACCTCGCCGGTCGAGCGCATCTCGGGGCCGAGCAGTGAGTCGACCACAAGGCCCTCGTGGGTGCGGAAGCGCTTGAACGGAAGCACCGCCTCCTTCACCGCGATGGGCGCGTCGATCGGCACACGCGAGCCGTCACGCTCGGGCAGCAGGCCCGCGTCGATGAGCTGCTGAATCGACTCGCCAGCCATCACACGTGAGGCAGCCTTCGCGAGCGGAATGCCGAGCGCTTTCGAGACGAATGGCACCGTGCGCGATGCGCGGGGGTTTGCCTCGAGCACGTACAGCACACCCTGACCAATCGCGAACTGCACGTTGAGCAGACCGCGCACGCCGATGCCCTCGGCGATGCCGCGGGTCGCCTCGCGCACAGCGGCGATCTGGTCGTGGCCGAGCGTGACCGGGGGCAGTGTGCAACTCGAGTCGCCCGAGTGCACACCTGCCTCTTCAATGTGCTCCATAACACCGCCAACGTAGAGCTGTTCGCCGTCGAAGAGCGCGTCGACGTCGATCTCGATGGCGTCATCAAGAAAGCGGTCAACGAGCAGTGGGTGGCCGGGGCCGACGAGGGCGTGACCCTCAATGCGCTCGAAGTAGCCGTGCAGCGACTCTGTGTCGTAGACGATCTCCATGCCGCGTCCGCCGAGCACGAAAGAGGGGCGAACGAGCACTGGGTAGCCGATTTCTTCGGCAATGCGAATCGCACCCTGCTCGTCAATCGCGGTGCCGTTGCGCGGAGCCAACAGGCCTGCGCGCTCGAGAATGTCGGCAAACGCACCGCGTTCTTCGGCAAGGTCGATCGCTTCTGGCGTGGTGCCGAGAATCGGAATGCCCGCGTCCTTCAGCGGCTGGGCAAGGCCGAGCGCGGTCTGGCCGCCGAGCTGCACCACGACACCGAGCAACTCACCCGAGGCCTGCTCTGCGTGAATGACCTCGAGCACGTCTTCGAGCGTCAGCGGCTCGAAGTACAGGCGATCTGAGGTGTCGTAGTCAGTAGAGACGGTCTCGGGGTTGCAGTTGATCATGATCGTCTCGTAGCCGGCCTCGCTCAGCGCGAACGACGCGTGCACGCACGAATAGTCGAACTCGACGCCCTGGCCGATGCGGTTCGGGCCCGAGCCAAGAATGACGATCTTCTTGCGGTCGCTTGGCTCTACCTCGGTCTCGAAGTCGTACGACGAGTAGTGGTAGGGAGTGAGTGCCGGAAACTCGCCAGCGCAAGTATCAACTGTCTTGAAGATCGGGCGCAGCCCGAGGCCGTGACGCAGGCCGCGAATCTCGCCCTCGCTGACACCGCGAATCGCGGCGATCTGCACGTCGCTGAAGCCGTGATCTTTCGCCTCGCGCAGCACGTCGAGCGTGAGCTGCGGCGCAGCTGCGACGCGAGCCGCAACCTCGTTAATGAGCTGAATCTGGTCAAGAAACCACGGGTCGATCGCAGTCGACTCGAAGACCTGCTCGATGGTCGCGCCGAGGCGCAGCGCCTGCTGCACGTCAACGATGCGGCCGTCGGTCGGTCGCTTAATGGTCTCGAGAATCTCGGCGACAGTGCGGTTCTCTTCGCCCCAGTGAAACGAGGTGCCGCGCTTCTCAAGCGAGCGCAGCGCCTTCTGCATGGCGGTCGTGAAGTTGCGACCGATCGCCATTGCCTCGCCCACCGACTTCATGGTGGTGGTGAGTGTGTCATCTGCAGCCGGGAACTTCTCGAACGCGAAGCGGGGCGCCTTCACCACGACGTAGTCGATCGCCGGCTCGAAGCTTGCCGGGGTCTTCTGTGTGATGTCGTTGGGAATCTCATCGAGGCGGTAGCCAAGGGCAAGCTTTGCCGCGATCTTCGCGATCGGAAAACCGGTGGCCTTCGAGGCGAGCGCCGATGAGCGAGACACACGAGGGTTCATCTCGATCACGATGACGCGACCGGTCACCGGGTCGACGGCGAATTGAATGTTGCAACCGCCTGTGTCGACGCCGACCGAGCGAATGATGTCGATCGAAATGTCGCGCAGCTTCTGGTACTCGCGGTCGGTCAGAGTGAGCGCGGGTGCCACCGTGATCGAGTCGCCGGTGTGCACGCCGACGGCGTCAACGTTCTCGATCGAGCAGACGACCACCGTGTTGTCGCTGGTGTCTCGCATCAGCTCGAGCTCGTACTCTTTCCAGCCGAGAATCGACTCTTCGAGCAGCACTTCGCTGGTGGGGCTGTAGTGCAGGCCATCGCCCGCGATGCGCACGAGGTCTTCTTCGGTGTAGGCAAAGCCTGACCCGAGGCCACCCATGGTGAACGACGGGCGCACGACGAGCGGGTACCCGAGATCTTTTGCGAACTCTTTGGCCTCGTCGAGCGTGTGCGCAATGTGCGAGCGTGCCACATCGGCGCCTGCCTCGAGCACTAGCTGCTTGAAGATCTGGCGATCCTCGCCGCGACGAATCGCGTCGACCTTCGCGCCGATCAGCTCGACGCCGTATTTCTCGAGAATGCCGAGCTCGTGCAGCGACATGGCCGCGTTGAGCGCGGTCTGGCCGCCGAGCGTTGGCAGAATCGCGTCGGGCTGCTCTTTGATGATGATCGACTCGATGACCTCTGGGGTGATCGGCTCAACGTAGGTTGCGTCGGCAAAGTCGGGGTCAGTCATGATCGTCGCGGGGTTCGAGTTCACGAGGATCACTCGCACGCCCTCTTCGCGAAGCACGCGGCAGGCCTGGGTGCCCGAGTAGTCAAACTCGCAGGCCTGACCGATGACGATCGGGCCCGAACCGATCACGAGGACCGAGTTGATGTCTTGGCGCTTTGGCATGGGTTAGTTCTCCTCTGCGCCGGCTGCTGCGGCGCGGTTCTTCACAAGCTGGCTGAAACGTTCGAACAGGTAGAAGGCATCGTGCGGGCCTGCCGCAGCCTCAGGGTGGTACTGCACCGAGAAGGCTGCGATGTCGAGGCACTCGAGGCCCTCGACAACCTGGTCGTTGAGGCTATAGTGGCTCACCTGCACACGGCCGAGACCAACTGGCGATTCGTGCACGCCCTCGATCGGCAGGTCGACGGCGAAGCCGTGGTTCTGCGCGGTAATTTCGACGCGCCCGGTCTGCTTATCGAGCACAGGCTGGTTGATGCCGCGGTGCCCGAAGGGCAGTTTGTAGGTCTCGAAGCCGAGCGCGCGGCCAAGCAGCTGGTTGCCGAAGCAGATGCCAAAGTAGGGCACGCCATCGCGTAACATCTCGCGAAGCAGCTCGACCTGCGCGTCAGACGCTGCGGGGTCGCCAGGTCCGT
>JAPXTT010000144.1:0-3883 GCA_033812395.1 Leucobacter sp.
GACTAGTTTCAACGAGGATCACCAAGGGCCGATGTACGGCCTCGTACAGATTGTGCGCGCCCATTGTGCAGGCTGCACTGTGTCTGCGCCCACGCGACTAGGTCTGCGCCAACGCGACTAGGTCTGCGCTCGCGCGCGCTCCGCCTTACGCGACCCCGAGTGCGCGGGCGATCAGCAGCAACTGCACCTCATTGGTGCCCTCACCGATCTCGAGAATCTTCGAGTCACGGTAGTGGCGCGCGACGGCGAACTCGTTCATGAAGCCGTTGCCGCCGAACACCTGGGTCGCGTCGCGCGCATTATCCATCGCCGCATCGCTCGCGGTGATCTTCGCGAGCGCAGCCTCGGTCTTGAACGGCTTGCCTGCGTCACGCAGCCTGGCGGCGTAGTGCCAGGCCAGGCGGGCAGCGTGCACGCGCTGCTGCATGCGCGCAAGCATAAACTGAATGCCCTGCCGTGTCGCGAGCGACGACCCGAAGACGGTGCGCGACTTCGAGTACTCGACGGCAGCCTCAAGGCAGCCCTCGGCGGCCCCGGTCGAGAGGGCCGCTATCGCGATGCGCCCCTCGTCGAGAATGTGCAAGAAGTTTGCGAAGCCGCGGCCGCGCTGACCCACGAGGTTGGCCGCAGGCACGCGCGCGTCGTTGAAGGTCAGCGGGTGGGTGTCTGAGGCGTGCCAGCCGAGCTTGTCGTAGGCCGGTTCGACGGTAAAGCCAGGGGTGCCATTTGGCACGAGGATCGTCGAAATCTCTTTACGGCCGTCGCTGTCACCGGTGACCGCCGTCGCGGTGACGAATCGTGTGATCGGGGTGCCTGAGTTCGTGATGAACTGCTTCGAACCGTTGATGACCCACTCGTCGCCCTCGAGCCTCGCGGTTGTGCGGGTCGCGCCCGCGTCACTGCCCGCCTCGGGTTCGGTGAGGCCGAAGCCGGCAAGCGCTTTGCCAGCCAACAAGTCGGGCAGGTACTCGGCCTTCTGATCCTCGTTGCCGAAGCGATAAATCGGCATGGCACCGAGGCTCACCCCAGCCTCAAGCGTGATGGCAACCGACTGGTCGACGCGACCGAGCGCTTCGAGGGCGATGCAGAGCGCGAAGTAGTCACCGCCCTGGCCGCCGTATTGCTCTGCGAAGGGCAGGCCGAAGAGGCCCAGCTCGCCCATGCCCGCAACGACACTCATGTTGAGGGTGTGTGTTCGGTCTGCTTCGTACGCTTGTGGAGCGACCACGCCCTCGGCGAACTCGCGAACCATGCCTGCGAGTGCCGACTCTTCTTCGCTGAGGTTGAAGTGCTCCATTGCGTGCTCCCAATTATTGATGAGTAATTGAAATACACGGTAACCCACAAAATTTCAGAGATCAAGAAATATTTGTCGTGCACTTTCAATTACTATGCAGTAATCTAAATCTCACACTTGCGGTTAGCCCAGTCAAAATGTCAGTGGTCACCTGCAACATGACTCTCACACAAAAAAGACCCGACTTCACCGCACGCATTCAATGAGGAGGCATCGTGGCACCGACCTACCAAGAGCTTGTCGACGAGCTGCGCCAGCGCCGAGCAGCCGTCGAACGTGGCGGCCCCGAGAAGTCGCGTGAGCGGCATGTGGCTCGCGGCAAGCTGCTCGCCCGAGAGCGGGTCGACCGCCTGCTCGACACCGGCAGCCCCTTTCTTGAGCTCGCGCCGCTGGCCGCTTACGACATGTACGACGGCGAGGCTCCGAGCGCCGGCATCATCACCGGCATCGGGCTCGTACATGGGCGGCTCGTCATGGTGGTCGCAAACGACGCGACGGTCAAGGGCGGCACGTATTACCCGCTCACTGTCAAGAAGCACCTGCGGGCGCAAGAGGTCGCAGCAGAAAACCGCCTGCCGTGCATCTATCTCGTCGACTCGGGCGGCGCATTTCTGCCGATGCAAGACGAAGTGTTTCCAGACCGCGAGCACTTCGGGCGCATCTTCTACAACCAGGCGCGCATGTCACGCGACGGCATCGCGCAGATTGCGGCCGTGCTGGGCTCGAGCACCGCAGGCGGCGCCTATGTGCCGGCAATGAGTGACGAGACCGTAATTGTGCGAGGCCAGGGCACCATATTTCTTGGCGGGCCGCCGCTCGTGAAGGCCGCTACCGGCGAGGTGGTCACCGCAGAAGACCTCGGCGGTGGCGAGGTGCACACCCGCATCTCGGGCGTTGCCGACCACCTGGCAGAGAACGACGAGCACGCACTACAGATCGTGCGTGACATCGTCGCCACCCTGCCAGAACACTCGCCCCTCGCAGGCGCACCGGCGAGCGTCGAGGCTGATCCTCGCACCCCTGTGTCTGTGGGCTCAGCGCCGATTCCAGGCAATCGCGATGCGTTCGCCACCGAAAAATCCACGCTGCTCGACGTCGTACCCGTCGCCCTCACCGAGCCATACGACGCCCGCGAGATTATTTCGCGAGTGGTCGACGGCGGCGAGTTTCACGAGTTCAAACGCGAATACGGCACAACACTCATCACCGCGTTCGCCCGTATTCACGGGCATCGCGTCGGCATCATCGCGAACAACGGCGTGCTGTTCGGCGAGAGCGCCATGAAGGGCGCCCATTTCATTCAACTCTGCGACCAGCGCGGCACCCCACTCGTGTTCTTGCAGAACATCACTGGGTTCATGGTCGGCCGCGAGTACGAGTCTGGTGGCATCGCAAAGCACGGCGCGAAGATGGTCAATGCGGTCGCGACGGCCACGGTGCCGAAGCTGACCGTCGTGGTGGGCGGTTCGTTCGGCGCGGGCACGTATTCAATGTGTGGCCGCGCCTATTCACCGCGTTTTCTCTGGCTGTGGCCGGGCGCCCGCGTCTCGGTGATGGGCGGGCCGCAGGCTGCCTCGGTGCTGTCGACCGTGCGGCGCGACCAGATCGAGGGCGCCGGTGGCGAATGGAGCGCCGATGAGCAGGCAGCCTTCGAAGCCCCGATTCGCGAGCAATACGAGACGCAGGGCAGCCCCTACTACTCGACCGCCCGTCTCTGGGATGACGGCATCATCGAGCCCGACCAGACCCGCGACGTGCTGGGCCTCGCCCTCGACGTCGTCTCGCGTGCCCCCGTTGATGCGCCCGGCTATGGCGTCTTCAGAATGTGATGCAGATGCTTCACCCCACCCCTCAGATACCGGCAACGGAGCGGCAAATGTTTGCCGCCCCGAGCACAGCTATAGGAGCATGAAATGTTTCACACCGTGCTGATCGCAAATCGCGGCGAAATCGCCTGCCGCATCATCGCGACCCTGAGACGCCTCGGCATTCGCTCGGTAGCGGTATACAGCGACGCCGACGCGGGCGCACGCCATGTGGCGCTGGCAGATGTGGCGATAAAGATCGGCCCGGCCCCGGCCGCACAAAGCTACCTGAGCATCGAGGCAGTCATTCAGGCTGCCCGCGAAACCGGCGCGCAGGCGATTCACCCGGGCTATGGGTTTCTCGCCGAAAATGCCGAGTTCGCGCGGGCGTGCGAAGCGGCAGGCATTGTGTTTATCGGGCCGTCGTCAAACGCAATCGAGGTGATGGGCGACAAGATCTCGGCGAAGAACGCGGTTTCGGCCCGCGAGGTGCCTACCGTTCCTGGCATTGCCAGGCCGGGTCTCACCGATGACGACCTGATCGCGGCGGCACCAGCAATCGGCTACCCGATGCTCATCAAGCCGAGCGCGGGCGGCGGCGGCAAGGGCATGCACGTGGTTGAGCGACCCGAAGAGCTGTCAGCTGCCCTCGCGGCTGCGCGCCGAGAGGCCGCCGCAAGCTTCGGCGACGATGCCCTCTTCATTGAACGCTACCTGTCGGTGCCTCGCCACATCGAGGTGCAGGTGCTCGCCGATGCGCACGGCAATGTGATTCACCTTG
>JAPXTT010000145.1:0-3873 GCA_033812395.1 Leucobacter sp.
CTGCGGCGGCAGCTGGCCGCCCTCGCCCGGCTTCGCTCCCTGCGCCAGCTTGATCTGAATCTCGTCGGCGTTCGTGAGATACATCGAGGTCACCCCGAAGCGGCCCGACGCGACCTGCTTGATCGCGCTGCGGCGCTCGGGGTCGAGCAGGCGATCCTCATTCTCGCCGCCCTCGCCCGTGTTCGACTTGCCTCCGATGCGGTTCATCGCGATCGCGAGTGTCTCGTGCGCCTCGGGCGAGATCGAGCCGTAGCTCATCGCCCCAGTCGCGAAGCGCCGCAGAATGCCCTCGACCGGCTCGACCTCGTCGAGCGGCACCGGTGGGCGCTGTGGGGCGAAACGAAACAGCCCACGCAGCGTCATGAGCCGCTCCTGCTGCTCGTTGACGCGCGCCGTGTACTCAGCGAAGATCTCACGCCTCGCGGTGCGGGTGGCGTGCTGCAACTTGTAGATGGTCTCGGGATCGAAGAGGTGGGGCTCCTCGCCGCGACGCCAGCGATACTCGCCACCCGTCTCAAGTCGCCGGGCTGCGAACGTCGCCTGGTTGTCTGGGTACGCTCTGCGGTGCCTTGCCGCAACCTCGGCGGCGAGCACGTCGAGGCCGACTCCCCCGAGCTTTGTGCTGGTGCCGGTGAAGTAGCGTTCGACCACTCCGTTCGAGAGCCCGATGGCCTCAAACGTTTGGGCACCGCAGTAGCTCGCAACGGTCGAGATGCCCATCTTGCTCATCACCTTGAGCAGCCCCTTGCCGAGCGCCTTGATGAGATGATGCACCGCCTCGTATTCAGAGACGCCCTCGAGCTCGCCCGAGCGCACGAGGCCCTCGGCGCTCTCCATCGCCAGATAGGGGTTCACCGCCGCGGCCCCGTAGCCGATCAGCGCCGCGACGTGATGCACCTCGCGCACGTCGCCGGCCTCGGCGATCAGTGCGACCTTCATGCGCGCCCCCTGCCTGATGAGGTGGTGGTGCACCGCCGAGATGGCGAGCAGCGACGGTACCGGGGCGAGATCCTTGTCGCTATCTCGGTCTGAGATGATCAAGAACTCGGCGCCAGCTTCGATCGCGGCGCTCGCTTCGAGGCACATCGCTTCGAGTCGATCGGCGAGGCCCTTCGCGTGGTAATCGACCGGGTACAGGCCTCGAATCGTAACGGTGCGCTCGCGTTCGGGGTCGTCACCGAAGTGCTGAATTCTTGCAAGCGCGTCGTTGTCGATCACGGGAAAATCGAGGATCACCTGGCGCGCGTGCTCGGGCCCCTGCGAGAGGAGGTTGCCGACGGGCCCGATGCTCGTGGCGAGGCTCGTCACGAGCTCTTCGCGCAGCGCGTCGAGTGGCGGGTTCGTCACCTGGGCGAACTGCTGCACGAAGTAGTCGAACAGCGTGCGCGGGCGATCGCTCAGCACCGCGATCGGGGTGTCGGTGCCCATCGCGGCGAGCGGCTCGGCGCCGTCTTTCGCCATCGGCGCGATGAGCAGACGCAGCTCTTCTTCGGTATAGCCAAAGGTGCGCTGACGGCGCACGATCGAGGCAGGCGGGTGCACGAGATGCTCGCGCTCGGGCACGTCGGCGAGCCGAATCAGGCCCGCCTCGAGCCAGTCGCCCCAGGGCGCCGCAGAGGCGAGCTCGCCCTTCACCTCGTCGTCTTCGCGAATCGCGCCAGTCGCGAGATCGACCGCGATCATGCGGCCCGGCTGCAGGCGGCCACGGCGCACCACCTGACTGGGCTCGAACTCGAGCACACCAGTCTCGCTCGCGATCACCAGCAGGCCGTCTGCCGTGATCTGGTATCGGCCGGGCCGCAGGCCGTTGCGGTCGAGCAGCGCGACGAGCTCGCTGCCGTCGGTCGCGATCATTGCGGCCGGCCCGTCCCACGGCTCCATCACGAGCGAGTGGTACTCGAGAAAGTCGCGAAGCTCTGGGCTGAGGCCGTGCTCGAGCTCCCACGCCTCGGGCACCATCATGGCGAGCGCGTGCGGCAGGCTGCGGCCAGAGAGCACGAGCAGTTCGAGCACCTCGTCGAAGCTCGCCGAGTCGCTGCCGCCATCTGAGCAGATGGGCAGCAGCGGCGCGAGATCGCCGAGCGCAGGACTCTCGAGCTGCGCCTCGCGCGCCCGCATCCAGTTGCGGTTGCCGCGCACGGTATTGATCTCACCGTTGTGCGCGACCATGCGCAGCGGCTGCGCGAGGTGCCACGACGGAAACGTGTTGGTCGAGTAGCGCGAGTGCACGATCGCGTAGCGCGCTTCGAAGCGCTCGTCGAGCAGTTCGGGGTAGAACTCCGAGAGCTGCAGCGTCGTGACCATGCCCTTGTAAACGATCGTGTGACTGCTGAGCGACGGGGCGTACGCGCCGGTCTCGTGCTGCATGCGCTTGCGCGTGCGATACGCCGCACGCTCGAGTTGCTCGCGGCTCGGCATCGATCCTTTTGCCGCAAGCGCCCCCAGCCCCGAGCCCTTTGCCTGCGACGCTGCCGCCACCAGCACCAACTGCTCGATGCGGGGCGCCGCCTCGCGGGCCGCGTCGCCGAGCACCTCGGGGCGCACCTCGACGGGGCGCCAGGTCAGCACCTCGAGTCCCTCCTCTGCCGCGATCGCCGCGATGCGGTACTTCACCGCCTTTCGCTCGGTGCGCTGCTGCGGCAAAAAAATAAGGCCGGTCGCATAGCGGCCGGCCTGTGGAAGATGCACCTCGGGAGTGCGCTCTAGCAAGGTAGAGCGCAGAAACCGGTCGGGCAGTTCGCAGAGCACACCAGCCCCATCGCCGGTACCAGCATCGCTGCCCACAGCACCACGGTGCTCAAGGTTCTCGAGCGCCTCAAGGGCAAGCTCGACAATGCGGTGGCTCGCCTCGCCGGTCAGCGAAACAACACTTGCGAGACCGCACGCGTCGTGTTCTTCGGCGGGGTCATACAGACCGGAGCGGGCAGGCTGCTGGTGCAAGGTTGCTGGTAACTGCTGCATCGACGTCCTCTCGGGCACAGAAAACTGCGTTGTGCAGGGGCGCCACGGCTGCGACCCTTGCAGTTTTGGAGATTTGAGAGTAGCACAGCCCGAAGACATTGCCGCGCACACCATCAGCAAATTAAGCTGAGTTACCAGATCGTAATCGAAGTATGAGCGACCCCTATTTTGCCGCGGAATCGCACAAAACCCGCCGCTAGACTGGCGGCAGACAACACGAATTTCACTCAATTTTCGTGTGGGTATTTTTTCGGTTTTCTTTCGATATTTGTCGCTCAACAGGAGGCTTGGCTTGGGTGCTGAACACGGCGACGCTGAAGCTAGCGAAGCTCTCTCGACCGAGCATGTGTTGGGCGAAACCGTCTCTACCAACACCGTCGCAATCGGCATTGCCCCCGCCCCCATCGAAAGCCGATTCGCCGAACTTGGCACGTTTCTGCTCGACTCTGGGCATTCGGTGACCGACACTCGCGCCACGCTCGAGGCGGTGCAGCGCACGCACGCGCCCGACGCGAAGCTCTCGTTCGCAGTGCTGCCAGAGGCAGTGTTCGTCGGCAGAATCGCGGGGGCGGCACCCGCCGCCATGGGCATCTCTGCGACCCCATTCTCGATGACGCAGTCGGCCGCGGCAAACCGGCTTACACGCGCACTTCGCTGTGGCCAGGTCGGCCTCGACACAGCAGCCAGAAGGTCTCGTTCGATTCGATTGTCTGCACCCCGCTTTCAGTTGTTGCGCATGGTGTTCGGCAGCGCACTGCTCGCGGTCGGGCTCGCGGTGCTGTTTCGGTGCCCGTGGTGGGCAATCGCGTTTTGCGCGATAACCGGCGCCGTTGTGGGTGCGTTGATCGCGTTTGCTTCAAGGATCGGCACCACGTCGTCCATTCTGCCGTTCTTGGCGGCGTTCGTCTCGAC
>JAPXTT010000146.1:0-3859 GCA_033812395.1 Leucobacter sp.
AGCACGGCGTCTAGCAATACGGCTAGCAATACGGCTAGCAATACGGCCGGCCCCGTGCGTGTGCACCACAGCATGCGACCCGCAGCACGCAACCCACAACAAAAGACGACCGGCCACCTGAAACCGGCAAAGTTCTCGCGAACTATCACCAACTAACCGCCAACAGCCAACAGCCAACCGCCAACCGCCAACCGCTAACCGACCAACCGCCCAACCGACCAACCGACCAACCGACCAACCGACCAACCGACCAACCGACCAACCGACCAACCGCCAATAGTCTCGCGAACTAGCAACAAACAACCAACCAACCAACCTGCGCGCACCAGATACGACACCTACCCGCCGACACCCCAGCTCACACCAACTGCAAAGCCCGCTTCGCAGCGTTGAAACCCCCCATGCCATGAATGCCCGGGCCCGGCGGTGTCGCCGCCGAACACAGATAAACACCTCGCACGCCCGTGTCATAGGGCTGGGTGCTGATCCTCGGCCCTAGCAAAAACTGCAGCGGCGACTTCGCGCCCGTCAAAATATCGCCACCCACAAAATTGGCATTCTCAGACTCTGCCTCGGCCGTCGATCGCGCACGCACCGCAACGATGCGCTCTCGCACCCCCGGAGCAAAACGCTCAATCTGCGAAACAATCTGCTCGGTCGCATCACCCGGGTAACCATTCGGCACGTGCGCATAAGCGTACACCGGCACGACACTCCCCTTCGCACGCGCGGGATCAGCCACATACTGCTGCCCCACCAACACGAAGGGGCGCGCCGGCATGCGACCCGCACCAACCTCACGCTCAGCCGCAACGATCTCTGCCGCGGTGCCGCCGAGGTGCACCGTGCCCGCCCGCGCAACCTCAGGATTGCGCCAAGGTATGCCACCCTCGACCGCGAAATCAACCTTGAATGCCGCGGGCCCGGGCTTGAATCGCCGAAAGGCCCTGCGCACCCGCACCGGCTGATGCCCCGCGAGAATTCTCGCAGCAGTGTGCGGATGCACGTCGAGCATCACAATGTCATGCCGGGGCAGCTCGTGCAGGCGCGTGACTCGCTGCCCGGTCTCGAAACGCACCCCCATGCCTCGCAACATCGCAATGCTCGCCTCAGTGAAACGCCCCGTACCGCCTTTGATGACCGGCCAACCGACCGCGTGGCCCGCCGTGATGATGCCCGCCCCGATGCCGGTGACGAGCGGCTGCCCCAGCGGTTGAAGCGCGTGCGCCGCCACTCCCATGAACAGCGCCCTCGCGCGCTCGGTGCGAAACGCTCTGCCCACCAGGGTGGGTGGTGGGCCAGCGACGAGACCGAAGCGAGCCAGCAGCAGTGGGTGCCGGGGCACGCGCAGCATCGGAGCCATGATGCCCGGCGACAATTTGTGAAACACCCGAGCCGAGGGGCCAAACATTGCGGCCCAACGGCCCCCATCTCTACCCAGCGCTGCGGCTGTCGTCTCGATCGAGGTCGACAGTAAGCCCGCGTCACCGCCATCGAGCGGGTGCGCCGCATCGTAGTGTGCGTAACCCCACTCAACCCCCATCGCCTCAAGGTCAAGGCTCTGAAAGTAGGCCGATCCGGGGGCCATTGGGTGCACAGCCGCGCAGTGGTCTTGCAGCAACCCCTCGATGGGAGAGTCAACGCTGCGCGCACCGCCGCCAAGGTGATCAGCGGCCTCGACGACGGTCACTTCGACGCCTGCACGCGCAAGCACGGTGGCGGCAGCGAGCCCGTTGGGCCCACTGCCGACCACCACTGCGTTTGTCATGTTTCGAGGCTACCGCTCGCCGGCGGCATGGGCGCCACGCGCCGAGGCGCCACCTTCCGACGCGCCACCCGCCGACCCGCTCACAGCCGAAACCACTGTCGACGCCTCGGCTACCGCGTCTTCTGCCTGCCCAACCACTCGCGCAACCGCGGTATCGGTTGCCTGCCAGAATTCTGGCTTGCGGTCGAGGTCGAAGGCCGGCCATTCGGCGTCGGGCCGATGATAGGTCTCGGGCAGCGCAATCGGCCCATTCTCAAGCCACGGCTGCTGTTCAACCATCTCGGCGACGTTCCAGGTGCCCTCAGCGAGCACGCCGGTAGCGGCGTCAACGAGCTTCCACTGCTGGGTGCCCTTATGAATGGGCTGCGATTCGACGAAGGCGACAATCAGCTCACCCGGCGCAAAGTGGCACTTCTCTTGCAGCGCCGGCAAGATCTGGTAGCCGTGCATGTGCGCGTCACCGAAGTTGAAGCCGGTGAGCGAGTTGCAAAGAAACTCTCCCTCGCGAATGGTGCGCGACTCGATATCGGGCAGGTAGCGGTAGAGCATCGAGAAGAGCCCCTTACCCTGGCTCTGAGTCGAGCGCCAGGCGATCGTCTGCTGCAACGTAATCTCTGCAGCGACGTAGGGTATGCCCATGCCCTGCAACTGGTCGACCTGGTTGGTGGTCGGCCTCGTAATGGCGTTGAGTTTTGCCTCGGCGCCCGGGGTGAACGAGAACAGGGCGGTTGCCCAGTTGCCCGAGTACTGCCGCAGTGACGGCAAGAACGACACCTTGTCGGGGCGCAGGTTGCCAAGAATCGGGAAGAAGAGCAGCGTCACCAGCACGGCTGCGAGCAGCACCGGGCTCGAGAAGTCGAACACCGCGAAGCCCTGCTGTGCAGGAAATCCGATGAAGAGCGCGATCGCAAGATAGCCAAACAGTACGTTCCACTCGAGCGGCACCGCGAGCGGAAACGTCGAGATGATGAAGAAGCAGAAGCCAACCATCAAGATCGCAGCACCCCAGGTCACCAGGCTGTTTGTCGAGAAGAGCAGCGCGAGCGGTGCGACGATCTCGACGATGGTGCCGAGCACGTGCGCCGTGAGACTCGCGGCTTTCGAGGGGCGCATGTCATTTGGAAACCCGCGATACATCGAACGCTTCAACCACAGCGGCGCCCAGAACGGCGTGTTGCTGATCATCGGCGGTATCACGAGCGTGAAGTGACGGCCAAACTTGCCCACCGCGGCACCCACCCACGAGGTGACGATCGCGAGCTTGCCGGCAATGATCATGTCGGCGAAGGTGCCAACAGCTGGCAGCACCGCGAAGAACAAGAACAGCGGCAGGTACTGCTCGGCGCGGGCCGCAAGAAAGACGATCTTGTCTCGCAGACCGAGCAACAACCAGAACACTACAGCGGCAACCAGCGGAATCGCATTCACTAACCCATGCCCCGGCTTACCCCAAGTGTCGCTCATCCAGGCGCTCACCTCGGCGTTAGGCACACCTGGCATCACCAGTGCAGCGACCAGCGAAGCGAGAAACGCGTAGTAGAGCGCGACATCAAGCCCGGTGCGGCTGTGGCCTGCGGTGCCCGGCACCCACGCGAAGGGGCGCATGCGAATCGTGCCGACCTTCGAGTAGAACAAGAAGCCGCCCATCATTGGCTTGAACTTGCCTGCGAGCGGCCCCCACGAGCCCGCAAGGTTCATGGCTTCGAGCAGCACGGTCCAAACGATCAATCGCTGGTAGACGATCGGGTCGTTCCACCAGACACTGACCTCCCAGAACGCCGAGACGCCGATGGTCGCGATCGCAACACCCGCGAGCGCATAGAGCACGACGATTTTGAAGATGTAGATCACGTTAATGTTGCGAGCCGTGCCGAAGCCGTACTCGCCCCAGTGCTGCGCGAGCGTGCGCATTCTGGTCTGCAGTGGTGAGTTCAAGAACGTCGCCGGGTCTACCGGCGGAAAGTTCCCTTCTTTGAAGCCCATGTCATCTCCTTTGGTGCAGGGTTTCTAGCCTTGAATGCGCGGTGTTCGCATTCGGCGGCCGACCATCGCCCATGAATTTTGCCAGTCACCTTCGACGCGGCGGGCTCA
>JAPXTT010000147.1:0-3769 GCA_033812395.1 Leucobacter sp.
GCACTCGATCTTACGCGCGGCGCCACGGTGTTTGCAGCTGAGACGACCGTGCGATTTTCCGGCACGCCAGGGGCCGATACATTCATCGACCTGATCGCCTCATCGGTGCACAGCGTCACTCTGAACGGTCGCTCGCTTGACCCAGCCGTGGTATTTGCAGACTCACGAATTGACTTGCCTGGACTCGAGGCAGAGAACGTACTCACCATCGTTAGCGATCAGCTTTACACGAACACCGGCGAGGGCCTGCACCGCTTCGTCGACCCCGCAGACGACGAGGTCTACCTCTATTCGCAGTTCGAGGTGCCCGACTCGCGTCGCATGTTCGCCGTGTTCGAGCAACCCGACCTGAAGGCAACCTTTCAGTTCACCGTCACCGCACCCGCGCGCTGGCATGTGGTGAGCAACCAGTCGACTCCCGAACCAGTGACGGGCGGTGAGGTTGAGAACGCACTCGGCACGGGCACCACCGAACAGGTCGCTACCTGGACCTTCGAGCCGACCCCGGTCATGTCGAGCTACATCACTGCGCTCATCACCGGCCCCTACCGCGTCGTGCGCAGCGAACTCACCAACGCGGCGGGCCGCACAATTCCACTCGGTGTCTTCTGCCGCGAGTCGCTCGGCGAGTACCTCGATGCCGACTACATCTTCGAGAAGACCCGCGAGGGCTTCGAGTTCTTCGAGCGCGAGTTTGGCTACCCCTACCCGTTCGAGAAGTATGACCAGCTGTTCGTGCCCGAGTACAACATGGGTGCGATGGAGAACATCGGCGCGGTGACATTCACCGAATCGTACGTCTTTCGTAGCCAGGTCACCGACGCGATGCGCGAGCGCCGCGTCATCACGATTCTGCACGAGCTCGCCCACATGTGGTTCGGTGACCTGGTCACGATGCGGTGGTGGAACGACCTCTGGCTCAACGAGTCGTTCGCCGAGTACATGTCTACGCTGGGTGTCGCAGAGGCAACTGAGTGGAGTGATTGCTGGACCACCTTCGTGGCGAGCGAAAAGTCTTGGGCATACCGCCAAGACCAGCTGCCCTCGACTCACCCCATCGTCGCCGAGATTCGCGACCTCGAAGACGTCATGGTCAACTTCGACGGCATCACCTACGCGAAGGGTGCTTCGGTGTTGAAGCAGCTCGTCGCCTGGGTAGGGCGCAAGCCATTCATGCAGGGCGTGCACGAGTACTTTCTCAAGCACGAGTACAGCAACACCGAGCTCACCGATCTGCTGGGCGAGCTCGAAGCACAAAGTGGCCGAGACTTGAGCGACTGGTCGAAGAAGTGGCTCGAGACCGCCGGCGTAAACACCCTGCGACCGGTCTTCGAGCTCGATGCCGAGGGCAAGTACGCAAGCTTCTCGATCGCGCAGACGGCAGTGGCCGAGTACCCGACACTTCGCCCGCACCGCATCGCAATTGGCCTGTACGAGGTGCAGGGCAACGCCCTCGTGCGCACACAGCGCATCGAGCTAGACGTTGACGGGGCCACTACTTCAGTGCCCGAGCTTGTTGGGGTCAGGCAACCGGCACTGCTGCTGCTCAACGACGACGACCTCAGCTACGCAAAGATTCGCCTCGACGAGCGGTCGCTCGAAACCGCAGCGACCCACCTCGGCGGCTTCGAAAGCTCGCTCGCTCGCTCGCTCGTGTGGGGCACACTTTGGGATCAGGCTCGCGACGGCGAGCTTGCCGCGAGCCGCTTCGTCGAGATTGTGCTCGCACACATTTCGAGCGAGACGAATTCGACCGTGTTGCGCACCCTGATTCAGCAGCTGCTGCTTGCCGCATCAAGCTATGTGACACCGTCACGTCGCGCTGCAACTCTTGAGCACGTGGCTGATGCCCTCTGGCGCCTCTCACTGGGCGCAGAGGCTGGCAGCGACTTGCAGTTTCAGTTCGTCAAGGCGTTCGCCCAGCTCGCCTCGACTGATGCTCACCTCGACATCGTGCTCGAGATTCTCGAAGAGCGCGCTGCGCTCGAGGGTCTCGACATCGACACCGACCTCGGGTGGGAGCTGCTGATCTCGCTCGCAGCAGGCGGCCGCGCAAGCCTTGAAGAGATCGAGGCAGCACTCGCCGACGACCGAACTGCGAGCGGCAACCAGTCGGCAGCACACGCCCGTGCGGCCCTTCCGACGCTAGAAGATAAGCAGCGAGCATGGGCATCGATCTTCGACGACACAGGCAAACCGAATGCGATTGTTCGTGCGAGTGGGCTCGGCTTCTTGCGCAGCCACGATCTAACCGTGCTCGAACCCTTCATCACCAGTTTCTTCGACTCGTTGACAGAGGTATGGAATACCCGCAGCCACGCAATCGTAGAAGAGATTGTCGACGGTTTCTACCCCTCGCCCCTCGCGAACGAAAGGCTTCGCGCCGCGACCGCAACCTGGCTCGATGAAAACCCCGATGCTGCGCCTGCGTTGCGCCGCATGATTATTGAGCATCTCGCCGGAGTCGAGCGCGCACTCGTGGCCCAGGCGGCAGACGCAAAGGCTTAACATATGGCAGAGTTCTGGGGTTCGGTGACCGCATTTTTTGCGCAATACGAGGTGCTCTGGCGGGTGCTCGTCGTCATCATCGCGTGCCTAGTTGCCAACTGGCTACTGCGGCTGATGCTCGGACGCGCGGTGCACGGTGTCGTGCGAGGGGTAAAGAAGGCGCAAGACGTCGACTCCACACAAGAGCTCGCCGCAGGCCCGCACATGAATGCGCGCGCAGTGCAACGCACCCGCACACTCGGCACCTTCGGCCGCAACATCATCAACTGGTCAACCGTTATTATCGGGTTCTTTTTGGTGCTGGTTCAGTTTGGCGTGAATGTTGCGACAGTGATCGCCTCGGCAGGTTTCATCGCTGCCGGCCTTGCCTTTGGGGCGCAGAACGTGGTGAAAGATATCTTGAACGGACTGTTCATGGTGTTTGAAGACCAGATGGGCGTCGGCGACCTCGTGACAGTCGGCACAATCACTGGCACCGTCGAAGACGTGGGCATTCGCGTCAGCCGCGTGCGTGCGAGTGATGGCACGCTCTGGTTCATTCGAAACGGTGAGATTCTCACTCTTGGCAATACTTCGCAGGGCTGGGGCAGAGCGATCATCGACATCACGGTCTCGTCGAGCGAAGACCTTGACCTTGTCGAACGCACCGCCCTCGAGAGTGCAAGCGAGCTGCTGCACTCGGTGCAGTTTGCGCGTCGTGTCACCGGCGAGCCCGAGGTGCTCGGCCTCGAGAGCGTTTACGGTGACCGTGCAACGATCAGACTCACCATACGCACCCGCCCTGAAGCCCAGTTCTCTGTGCAGCGCGAGCTGCGTGCACTCATCAAGAAACACTTCGAAGAACGCGGCATTCGTCTCGCCGATGAGCTCTCGAACGGGCCGGGAGGTTCACTATGAATGACCACGAGACGCCGCAGCCAGAACAGCACGCCGATCCCCCAACACCGAGCCTCACACTGCGCAGCGGTGAACACGGCCCCGCGGTCAGCGACACCCTCTGGCAGCAGGTCGGCGGTACCGAAACTTTCGAACGCATCGTGCACCACTTTTACCAGTCGGTTCGCAACGATGACTTGCTAGCCCCGATGTACCCACAAGATGACTGGGAAGGCTCAGAGTGGCGCCTGCGCGCTTTTCTCGAGCAATACTGGGGTGGGCCAACGACATATTCTGAGCAGCGTGGCCACCCGCGTCTTCGCATGAGACACGCACCTTTCGCGGTGACCCCGAAGGCGAAAGAGCACTGGCTCATGCACATGCA
>JAPXTT010000148.1:0-3694 GCA_033812395.1 Leucobacter sp.
GCAGCGCCCCGCACGGGTCGTTATGTTATTGATCACTTCGGGCGGCTGGTCTATAGCAACCCGAACCTCGATTGGCATTCGCTGCGAGGCACCGACGAAGCGTTCTTTCTGCGCATCTACAACGCAGGCGACTACCGCTGGAAGGGGGCAGACCTTGGCATCTTGGTCACAAAGGCCCACCTCGAGAGTGATCGCGGCGGTCTCACCCTGCACGCGAAATACCTGATCGATGCCATTCGGGGCATGTACCACACGACCGAGGTAGAGGTGGCAGAGGAGAACGCCTAAATGCTGGTGTTGCGCAATGGCGCACTGTTGCGTGGGATACTCGAAGAATGAGTTCCGACATCGGGGGTATGCCTTTCGCCGAGAACTACGGAGGGGCTGCTCCCGCCTATCCGCTTGCACCCCCGCCTACTGGTGCGATCCCGGTGATTGCAGAGCCTGTGGTATTGACCGGCGCTATTGATCTTGCGTTGCCAGATGCCTCGGTCGAGCTCGAGGCACCGACGCTTGAGCAGTGGCAGGTGCCACCCTATTTGCGATGGTCGATGCATCACATCAAAGACTTTCTGCCGGTACATCGCATCGAGGCTTCGAATCAACCACGTGTGCCCGAACGTCGGCGTGCAGCACTTGAAACGATCACCATGCGCCACCCCTGGGAAGATCGGGTGCTCTCACTGGGCGAGGTGATGGAGCTATCTTTCACCGATGGCTGGCTGGTTGCACACCACGGCACCATTGTTGCAGAGCACTACTTCGATGAACTTACCGAAGGTGGCGCACACCTGCTCATGTCGGTGTCGAAATCGTTGACGGCAACCGTCGCAGGCATTGTGGCAGAGAGTGGCGAGCTTCATCTTGACGGGCTCGTCACCGACTATGTGCCCGAGCTCGCGGGTTCTGGGTACGAGGGTGCGACAGTGAGGCATCTGGTCGACATGCGCACCGGCGTGAGATTCTCTGAAGAGTACTTGAACAACGACGCAGAGGTGCGTTTGCTCGAAGAGGCTATCGGTTGGGCCCCAAAGCGACACCCAGAGGTGCCAGACTCTCTTCTTGGTTTTTTGGCCACGCTGCAAAAGAAGTCCGAACACGGTGGCCCATTCGATTACAAGTCGTGCGAGACAGATGCCCTTGGCTTTGTCATTGAACGGGCGACGGGTGAACACGCTGCAGAGGTGATGTCGAAGCGACTGTGGCAGCCGATGGGCGCTGAATTTGAGGCGAATGTAGGCGTTGACAGCGTCGGAGCTGGCATGTTTGACGGCGGTGTTTCGGCAACGCTGCGCGACCTCGCAAAGTTTGGGCACCTCTTTGTGAATCAGGGGCGGTCAGAACATGGCACGCAGGTGATTTCAGAGGCCTGGGTGAATGACACCTTTGCGGGTGGCATCGACTCGAGCGCGGCATTTGCTCATTCGGCCGAGCCCACGATGATGGCCGGCGGAATGTACCGTAACGGGTTCTGGTTTCCGGGTGAAAGTCGCGACGTGATGCTTGCGCTCGGCATTCACGGTCAAATGATCTACATGAACCGCCTGACGGGTGTAGTAGGGGTCAAACTATCGAGTTGGCCCTTGCCACAAGACGCAGAGAAACTGTTTCTCACAGTGCGAGCGTTCGAGACAGCCTCGTGGGCGCTCTCGAGTGGTGCCGCCTAACGACATCACAGCCTGCGTCGCAGAGACTGCCCGATGCTCGCGACAGCAACCACGAAACCCAGCGATGTGCTAGCGAAGATCACAACTTCTCGCCGGTCGGCGATTGAGCAAGGTAAGCAAGCAGTGGGCTGCTCGTGCACTCACATCGGTATTCGACCGGTAGGCGTGTAACTCTTCGAATCATCATGTGCCGGGGTTTACACTCGCGGTATGAGCGCAAATCAGCTGAACTGGCATTCAAAGCATTACGAATCACTCACTCCAGGGCAGCGTGCGGCCGACCGTATGCGAAATGGAATGGGGTCGTGGGCTTTCATTGCTATCTTCGTCGGTTTCATGGCGCTTTGGGCAGTACTGAACCTCTCAGCCAAGGCTTGGGATCCATACCCCTTCATTCTGCTGAATCTCTTCTTGAGCATGCTGGCGGGGCTGCAGGGCGCGATTTTGCTGATCGCAGCGAAGCGGCAAGACGCGATCTCTGCGGCGCTCGCACAACACGACTTTGACACAAACCTTGCGGCGAAGAATGAGATCGAAGAACTCATGACTATTAACAAGCGGCAACTTGAGATGCTCGAAGATCTGCGGCAGATCTTGGCTGAGGCACATTCGCAAGAGGCATACAGCGTCGAAGAGGCGCGGGGTGCTACGCAGGGCTGATCCTCGAAACCGTAATCGAGTCACGCCTGCGGCGAACAACCGCCCGCAGCGCACTTTCGGTGCGTAATCTGTTGCTATCGGTTGCGTGACCCAAGCGCCGCCGCATGGAGGAAAGATGTTCGAGAGATTTACGGACCGCGCCCGACGAGTGGTGGTGCTCGCCCAAGAAGAGGCGAAGATGCTCAACCACAACTACATCGGCACTGAGCACATTCTGCTCGGCCTCATTCACGAGGGCGAGGGCGTTGCTGCCAAGGCGCTCGAGCAGCTAGATATCTCGCTCGACGCAGTGCGCGAGCAGGTGACCGACATCATCGGCACCGGTCAGCAGCCACCCGCAGGGCACATTCCGTTTACCCCGCGCGCGAAGAAGGTGCTCGAGCTGTCTCTGCGCGAGGCGCTGCAACTTGGCCACAACTACATCGGCACCGAGCACATTCTGCTCGGCCTCATTCGTGAGGGCGAGGGCGTTGCCGCTCAGGTGCTCGTGAAACTTGGTGCAGACCTGAACCGCGTGCGCCAGACGGTGATTCAGCTGCTGAGCGGTTACCAGGCTGGCAAAGAGAGCGCGACCGTCGGTGCGCCTGAACAGCAGAGCGAAGTTAAGGGATCGCAGGTGCTCGACCAGTTTGGTCGCAACCTGACCCAGGCGGCACGTGAGGGCAAGCTTGATCCTGTGATTGGTCGCGAAAAAGAGGTTGAGAGGGTCATGCAGATTCTCTCGCGCCGCACCAAGAACAACCCCGTGCTGATTGGTGAGCCGGGCGTCGGCAAGACCGCCGTGGTCGAGGGCCTCGCGCAAGCAATCGTTGCGGGCGAGGTGCCAGAGACGCTGAAAGACAAGCAGGTCTATGTGCTCGACCTGTCGTCGCTCATCGCTGGCAGCCGCTACCGCGGCGACTTCGAAGAGCGCCTGAAGAAGGTCACGAAAGAGATTCGCAACCGCGGCGACATCATCATCTTCATTGACGAGATTCACACGCTCGTCGGCGCAGGTGCTGCCGAGGGCGCGATCGACGCCGCCAACATTCTGAAGCCTATGCTTGCCCGCGGTGAGCTGCAGACCATTGGTGCGACTACGCTCGACGAGTTTCGCAAGCACTTCGAGAAAGACGCGGCACTCGAGCGTCGCTTCCAATCGATCATGGTGGGCGAGCCTTCGCTGCCGCACGCGATCAATATTCTGAAGGGCCTGCGCGATCGCTACGAGGCGCACCACAAGGTATCGATCACCGACGGTGCGATTGTTGCCGCCGTAAACCTTGCTGACCGTTACATTCAAGATCGATTCTTGCCAGACAAAGCAATCGACCTGATCGATGAGGCTGGTGCTCGCCTGCGACTGTCGATCCTGTCGAGCCCGCCTG
>JAPXTT010000149.1:0-3644 GCA_033812395.1 Leucobacter sp.
CGACACCGAAACCGTGGTCGCGAGCGCAGCGGCGCACGCGCCGGCGAGAACCCCTACCCGCCGCCTCCGCTGCGCGTTGCTCATGCGGCCTCCGACTCAATCAGACACGGGCGAAGGCCCGCGTCAAGACTATTTCGAGGCTATCGCAGCGGGATCCTTTTCGAAGAGAGCCGTAAGTTTCGGTTCGATCACGGGCCGAAACACTTTCGTCACCCAGCTCATTGAGAGCACCAGCGTGACCGCGATGCCGAGGCCGATGAGCATCAGCACCCCGGCGTCGCCGAACTTGCCGAACCAGGCGACCGCACCCGTGCCGCGCAGCAGCTGCACGATGAGGCCGTGCAGCAGGTAGACGTAGAGCGTGCGGGTGCCCCACACGGTGATCACGCTGTGGCCGCGAGGCACGAGCAGCAGCAGGGCGAGCGTCATCGCGGCCGCCACCACGATGAGCGCGAGCCGCACCCCGGCGCCGCCCAGAGCGATCGCCCACCACTCGCTCGGCGCCCAGCCCATGATCGGGGCGTCGGCGAACAGCCAAGCGTAGTCATCACGCCACACGATCCAGGTGTCGATGCGCCAGAGGTCGCGCAGCGGCGCGAGCACGGCGACGGCGAGCGCGACGACGCCGAGCAGGCCAGCCGCGATCAGACGGGTGCTGCGGTCAGGCCGTTCGAACCACTGGCCTCGCAGCCAGCCGCGATTGGTGACCAGCCAACCCGCCACGAAAAACGGCATGAAGCAGAGCGTGCGTGACGCCGAGAACTGGGTGCCGATCGCGGGGCTGAGGCCCGCGGCGAGCGCGAGCACGATCGAAAACAGCAGCGGGTGACGCAAGCGCACGATGTAGGGCAGCAGAATGCGCATGGTGGCGAGGGTCACCAAGAACCACAGCGACCAGGCTGGCGCGACGAGCCAGTTTTTCGAAAGCCCCTGGCCGCTCACGAAGAAGTGAATGAGCGCCCAGATGACCTCCCAGCTCAGCCAAGTGATGAGCAGCTGCGCGGTTGAGCGCACCGTCTTGGGGGTTGCGTCTGCCTTCGAGAAAAGGCCCGCCAGCCCGATCATGGCTGGCATATGAAAGAGGTAGATGAAGACGTAGAGGCCCCAACCGAACGAGGTTTGGGTGCGAATCGTTGACACCATGTGAGCGACCACGACCAGCAGAATCAAGACGAAGCGCGCGTTGTCCCACACCGCGACACGGGCTCGGGGTGCAGTTGTTGCGGGCGGTGCTGTGGTTGCTTCTTCGCGTTGAGTGCTCACACGTTCAAGCTTAGAGCGAGTTCTCTGCCTGCTTCATGTCGATAAATACCTCGGTGTTGAAGCGATACGCAGCGCGCACCTCGGCGACCATGCGGTCACGTTCTGCCTTGTCAAGGCTCTCGCCAAGCTGGTCAAGCACCGTGCGGTACACCTGCTTAAACTCGGCCAGATCGCCGAGCTCGGTGAAGTCGTAGAACGCAATGCCCGCGTGTTCGAAGCCGAACTGCTTCTTCACACGCTTCGCGATCATCTGACCGCCCGAGAGGTCGCCGAGGTAGCGGGTGTAGTGGTGCGCGATGATGCCGGGCAACCAACCCTCTGCTGCGATCTCGCGAATGCGATCGGCGTAGGCGAGGGTCGCTGGTACTGGCTTGATCTCTTCGCGCCAGTTCTCGCCCACGAGAAACTCGAGGTCTTCGACGAGGGTGTCGTCGCGCACGAGTGCTGCCGGGTGAAGTGCGGCGAAGCGCTCATCTGCTGCGAGCGCCTTCGAAGCCTCTTCGAGTGCCTCGTACATGAAGAAGTGCTGCACCACCAGATTGATGTACTGCTCGCGGGTGGCGCGCATGCGCATGATTTCTTCCATCACGCTCGAACCCTCGCTGTCTGAGTGATCACCCCAGGTTGCGGTGCGAATCGCGTAAGAGAATGAGCCGTCGTCTTCGGGCTTCGCGTGCGGGTGGCCACCGTGCGGGCTCTCGCCACCTCCGTGTGCACCGTGCTGGCCCTGACCGCCGTGCCCGTGAGGGCTCGCGCTACCGTGCTGATGCGCGTGGGGCTCGCCGCTTGCGGGGGCGTGATCTTCACGAGCGGGCACACCGAGTGTTTCGCATGCCTGCTTGTAGAGCGCAACAACCTCACGACGAATCTCGGCGCGTTCACTGATCGCCCCTCCCGGCCACTCAACGCGCACTTCATGTTCACCGCTCGGGTCTTTGACCTGCCAAATGCCTGCCGTGCCATCGAGGCCGACCATCGCACTGTCGGTCGCCTCTGGGCGGCCAAACGCACGCGCGATCAGCAGGTTGTCTTCGGGGTGATCACCGTTCATATGTGCGGTTACTGCGGCAATCACTGTCGTGTCAAAGTTACTCACCGCTCCATCGTAGTAAGGTTTGCCTCATTTTGCCTCATTCATCTGATGAAGTGGCCTGATCCTCGCCCTGCAAATTACTTCTGCACCCACGAACCCAGACACGACACGCTCCCAGCACACCGCGGTAGACTCGCAATGATTTATGCCCACACGAGAGAACGAGGCCCAGTGGCTGCTTTACGCACACGACGCACCAGCGTCGCCGCCATCGCGCTGCTCGCCGCAGCCGCACTCGCACTGACCGGTTGCACCGGAGGCGGCAACGCTGCCGGGCCGGGCGAGGTGAACTCAATCGACGCAGGCGTGGCCGGCAGCATTGACGGGGCAATCGAGAGCGCCATGCAGCTCAGCGGCTCGAACGCGGCGATTGTAGGCGTCTGGACGAGCTCAGGCGAGTACGTACATGCCTACGGCGAAGGGGTGAGCGCAAACTCGCCGATCCGCGCGGCGCAGGCCTCGCAGCCAGTCATGTGCGCTCTTCTGCTCACCCTCGTCGATGAGGGCACACTGAAGCTTAATCGCAAGGTATCGAAAGACCTGCCCCGCCAGGTCGGCATCGATGACATTACCTACGGGCAGCTGTGCGAAGCAACCTCAGGTCTTGCCGATTTCAAGTCGGCCGCTCTTGCAGACATCTTCGCAAACAACCCGACCAGGCCATGGTCTGACCGTGAACTGTTTGCTCAGTCGCTCGCTCACTCCCCCGTGAATGAGGCGGGTGCGGCGCAACAGGTTTCTGACACGAACAGCCTGCTGCTCGCCCGTGCACTACGACAGATCACTAGCACGTCGATACCTCAGCTGCTCACCGACCACGTATTTGCCCCTTCTGGAATGGATGCGAGCAGCTACCCAAGCGACCCTGGCACCCAGACTGAGCTACCAAGTGATGGGCTCACCGGGTTCACCTACCCAACTGCCGGCGGCGCGCCCGTATGCACCATTGCGGGGGCGGCCGAGGGCGAGACCGTTGCCGTCGAACCAATCGCGGTGCCCAAGGTGTCACCCTCGATGCTCGGCGGGGCCGGTGCGACCGTCACCACCGTCACCGATCTCAAGAACTTCTACGAGCACTACCTCGCCGGCGATTTTGGCAAAGGATCAGCCGAGCTGATCACCTCACTGTCTGCCCCTCCGCCGGCGCCCCCCGCCGAGGGCGAAGAGCCCGCGGCACCGCCCGTCGACGGGTGGACCTTCGGCCTCGAAAAGCAGGGGCCACTCTTCGGCATGAGCGGCGCCATGACTGGCACCCTCACCGCCGCCTACCACGACCCGGCGGGCAAGT
>JAPXTT010000150.1:0-3602 GCA_033812395.1 Leucobacter sp.
TCGAAGCCTGCGCGCCCACCATCGTGTCGGTATCTAGCGGGTTACCACGCTTAATCAGCTCGGTACGCTCTACAACCGCGTCGAGAAAATCGCCAGCAATGGATTCTTGAATGAGCGCACGCGATGGACAGGTGCACACTTCACCCTGGTTGAGGGCAAACATGGTGAAGCCCTCTTTTGCCTTCTCCCAGTAGCTGTCTTCTTTCGCCATCACATCGTCGAAGAAGATGTTCGGGCTCTTACCGCCGAGTTCGAGGGTGACTGGAATGATGTTTTCGCTTGCATACTGCATGATGAGGCGCCCGGTAGTGGTCTCACCTGTGAACGCGATCTTGCGAATCCGCTTGTTCGACGCGAGCGGCTTACCTGCTTCAGCGCCGAAGCCGTTCACCACGTTAACGACGCCCGCGGGAATAATGTCGCTCAAGAGCTCCATGAGCACCAGAATCGAGGTGGGTGTCTGCTCTGCAGGCTTCAGCACCACACAGTTACCCGCGGCGAGCGCCGGCGCGAGCTTCCACACCGCCATGAGAATCGGGAAGTTCCAGGGGATGATCTGGCCGACTACCCCGAGTGGCTCGTGGAAGTGGTATGCAACAAGATCTTCTGAGATCTGAGAGACGCCGCCCTCCTGTGCCCGGATGGCCCCTGCGAAGTAACGGAAGTGATCGATCGCAAGGGGAATATCGGCGTTCAGGGTCTCGCGTACTGCCTTACCGTTGTCCCAGGTTTCTGCGACTGCGAGCATCTCAAGGTTCTGCTCCATCCGGTCAGCGATCTTGTTGAGCATGATTGCGCGCTCTGCAGGGGTGGTCTTGTTCCAGGCGGGTGCGGCCGCGTGCGCAGCATCAAGTGCTGCCTCGATGTCTTCGGCGGTACCGCGACCTACTTCGCAAAACGCCTTACCTGTGACGGGTGTGATGTTCTCGAAGTACTGACCCTTGACTGGGGCGACCCATTCACCCCCAATAAAGTGCTCATAACGGCTGCGAAATTTCACGAGTGAATCGGGCTGACCTGGTGATGCGTATACGACCATGGCGGTACTCCTCTGACAACGTTGTCGGTTACGAGACACCCGATTGTGTCTCGGTCTTCAGAGGCTAACCCGCAGAAGGTTGCATTCACGTTGCATCAGGCTTGCAACTGTTCGAGGCGTGCGACTACTCGTGCACGTTTCGGCGAAAGTTGTGGCAACACCTGAAGAAGGGTTTGCCAAACAAACACATCTGCTTCGGCCCACTGCTGCGCATATTCGAAGAGTACGTCTGGGGCTGCCGATTGCAGCATCGACTCTCGCAGGGTCGCTTCGACTTCATCTCGCAGCTCTTCTGCGGCAGGCGCAACCGAGCCAGGCAGCACAGCTCCGCCATAACTGGCGAGGGCGAGCCGATGCGCACCCCTTTCAAGCGCAGCGAGCGCGTCGAAGGCATCTACCTGAATCACTTTATTCACCCGGTACGGTCGTGACTCAATAGCTATGTCAATCTGTCGCGACTTGAGAAATTTTCGCAGCCTCACAAGCTCTGCACGAAGCGTCTCTTCGCTTTCGCGCTCACCATACACTTGATACGCGAGAGCGCCAGCGCTCAGCCCCTGAGGCGCCTTCGCAAGCGCAAGCAAAATCTCAGCGTGCCTTCGGCCGAGTTCTACAACGTCGTGTGCGGTCGTCAGTACCGCCTGCTCGCGCCCGAGCACCATGAGCCGGGGCGCACGGTGGGTCTCAGCACTTGATCGCCCAGATCGAGAGACAGTCTTCGCCCGCCTGGCTTCGCGCAGGTCGCGTTCAGCCCTACGTCTCATTGCATCGAGTTTGAGTTCGGCTTCGACCGCAACTCTCGTGGCCTCGACCAGGGGCAGCACATGCGGCTCTGCGATTTGCTCGCCACCGGTGATGTCGATGACACCGAGGATCGCGCCAGTTTCTGGATCGTACACAGGACTTGCCGCGCAGCTCCATTGATGCACGGCCCGATTGTAGTGTTCTGCCCCAAAAACTTGTATCGGATGCCCAAGCACCAGTGCGCTGCCGGGCGCACTCGTTCCGACAGCCCGTTCTGACCAATCCATACCTGCCGCAAAACCAATGTCTTCTGCCTTGCCCCGAAGCTGGTGGTCGCCGTCGACCCAAAGCAGGCGACCCTGCGCATCACCGACGGCAACGATGAATCCAGATTCTGCGGCGTCGTCAATCAGTAAACGCTCGAGCACTGGCAGCACAGAGGCAAGAGGGTGTGTACGTCGGAGCTCGTGTAGCGCTTCAAGGTCAAGTCCATTCGCATGAGTCGCCTGTGTGTGCAGCGTGGCCAGAGGGTTGACCTCTCGCCGCATCGCGCGACGCCAAGACTCAAGCACGACGTTTCGCACCGCCGAAAGCTGGGCCCCCTGTGATGCGGTGGTCGCCGAAGAGCTATCGAGAAAGAGTTCGTAGGCTCGTTCAATCTCTCGTCTGCGTGTCACCGCAGATTCGCCGTGGTCTAATGCGCGCCACTCTCGAAACAACAGCGTCTCCCCTCGCGGGCGTTGGTATAGCTGAGTGTAGGCTCCCTGGCTCAGTTCGTCTAGCGAAAGCAGCCCTGCTCAATAGTATTTACCGAAACGACTAGAACCCGTCTCAGGCGTACTGGCCATGAAACACTCAGACCACTGTGTTTCGAAGAATGCCGATGCCAGAAACCTCAACCTCTACCGCATCGCCCGCCTCAAGCATGCCAACGCCAGCTGGTGTGCCCGTCAAGATCACGTCGCCTGGCAGCAGCGTGAATGCTTCTGAGGCGTGTGCCACGATCTTTGCGATCGAGTGGATCAGATGCGCGGTCGTGCTCGACTGTCGCACCTCACCGTTCACACGCGTCTCGATTCGCGCGTCTGCAAGGTCTAGGTCCGTCTCAATCACGGGACCGAGCGGGCAGAACGTATCAAAGCCCTTCGCTCGTGCCCACTGGCCGTCTTTCACCTGCAGGTCGCGAGCAGTGACATCGTTTGCGCAAGTGAAACCGAACACCACCTGCATCGCACGCTCGACCGGCACCGCTTTCGCGACCGCGCCGATCACTACGGCGAGCTCGCCCTCGTGCTCGACCCTGTCAGAGATCGTGGGTCGCACGATCGTCTCGCCTGGGCCAATCACCGAGGTGTTGGGTTTCAAGAACAGCAGCGGTTCTGCAGGCGGTTCGGCACTACCGATGCCCGTCACATCTTTCATCTCTTCGACGTGATCGAGGTAATTTTTGCCGACGCACACGATTTTTGAACGCGGGATCACCGGGGCGAGCAGGCGCACCTCGTCAAAGGGTATGCGGCGGCCGGTGGTATCAAAGCCGCTGGCGATCGGGTCACCGACGAGCTCGACAATCTCGACACCGTCGCCCTGCTCTGCCTGATCGAGAATGCCAAAGCCGATCTCGCCCTCGTGGCTGAAACGCGCTACCTTCATGGTCTTCTTTCTTCGGTATTGCCCGTACCCTTCTACAATCTCAGGGGGCGGGCAAGCTGCGTTTCAGACTGAAACGATCTGGTGCACCCAGCCGTGGGTGTCTGCGACCGAGCCAAACTGAATGCCGGTGAGTTCTTCTCGCAACGACATGGTGAGTGGGCCGGGC
>JAPXTT010000151.1:0-3591 GCA_033812395.1 Leucobacter sp.
GCAATTGTGAGCGACAAGTGCTCTCGTACTGGCAGGGTAGGCTAGAACCTATGGCAAAAGACAAGACACCGGGGGCCCCGAAACCTCCCGGTCGCATCAAACAGATGGTGCAGATCTACCAGAACACTAAGCGGTATGATCGCAACCTGACGCTCATTCTGGTGCTCTGCTTCCTTGCACCGATCGCACTCGCGATCGTCGCGGCACTGGTATTCAATAACAACATCTTTGGCTGGATTTTATGGCCCGTTACAGGTGTGCTCGTCGGCATTCTGCTGGTGATGATAGTGCTTGGCCGCCGAGCAGAAAGCGTTGCATACTCCCAGCTTGAGGGTCGCGCAGGTGCAGTTGGTGCGGTAATCAATGGCGCACTTCGACGCTCTTGGCGAGGCAGTGAAGTGCCCGTCGCAATGACAAAACAGCAAGATGCACTCTACCGGGTCGTCGGTCGGGGTGGCGTCGTTCTCATCGCCGAGGGCAACCTTTCCCGTACCAAGCAGCTCACCACTCGCGAGACAACAAAACTGAAGCAGGCGATTCGCGGCATCAAGATCACCACTCTCTACGTCGGAGCAGACGAAGGCGGCATACCCCTCAATAAGCTCTCGAGAGAACTGAATAAACTCAAGCCTGTGCTGAGTAGGCGCGAAATCAGCGATGTGTACAACCGCTTGGTCTCATTGAAGGCTGACCCAATCGGTATTCCGAAGGGCATGGATCCGTATAAGGCTCGCCCGCAACGCGGTCGGTAAGAAACTACTGCCCGGTTCGCGGCAACGGGGGGAGAGCATTCGCTCTCCCCCCGTTGCGTTATGCACGAACGAGCACTGTGCCGGCGATCTTGTCGTGAAAACCACGCTGGTCGCTGTCCCACACGAGCACAGGTATTACCAACAAGATCAACAGAGTGCGGACTGCTGGGCGCCACCAGCCAACCCAACCGCCTGATATTGGAACAACCCGCATTCCCATGACACGATGCCCAATTGAACCGCCGATGGTGGGAATGAACACCACCTGCATCAGCGCAAAAATGCCAAGAGTTACGAATGTTGCCGCAGATCCTTCGATAGGGACCAGCACGCCGATAAACGTTGCGATCGCCCAGTCAATGATGATTGCCGCGAACCTTCGACCAATGCGACCAACAGACCGGGCGCCGCTCTCAGGTAGCCCTAGCCGTTCACCCGGCCACTTGCTCGGTTCAAGGTCGCCAAATCGCTGTGGTTGCTGAGGTGAAGGCATGAACACTATTCTACGAAACCCAGTAGTCCCTTGCTCAGAGAACGCCCTCCCGAGTAGCTCCGCACAACTGCAAAAGTAACACGCTTGAAACAAACTTCACACGATGCTGAAACGTGGGTGACGTAACCTAGGTGGTGCACAGCGGTGATTCCGCGATCGTAAAACGAGGAGCAGCATGTTCACGACACCCCAAGAAGTGATCGATTTCATCAAAGAGACCGACGTTAAGTTTCTTGACATCCGTTTCACCGACCTGCCTGGCGTGCAACAGCACTTCAATATCCCTGCAGCAACGGTAGATCTCGACTTTTTCGAGGTCGGTCAGATGTTCGACGCTTCGTCAATTCGCGGGTTTGCGAGCATCGCAGAGAGCGATATGCAGCTGATCCCCGATGTGACCACCGGTTACATCGACCAGTTTCGGGCCGAACGCACGCTCGTGCTCATTTTTGACATTTTCAACCCTCGTACGGGTGAAATCTACGCTCGCGATCCCCGCCAGGTCGCGAAGAAGGCCGAGCGTTACCTTGCTTCGACCGGCATCGCCGACACCGCGTTCTTCGCGCCCGAGGCCGAGTTCTACATTCTCGATTCGGTGCGCTACGAGACCACGCCGCAGCGCACGTTCTACGAAATCGATTCTGAAGAAGCTCACTGGAACTCTGCCCGTAAGGTAGAGGGCGGCAACCTGGGCAACACCACTCCCCTCAAGGGCGGCTACTTTCCTGTTTCACCTGTCGATAAGCAGGCAGATCTGCGTGATGACATCTCGCTGCGCCTTATCGAGGCCGGCCTGCAGCTCGAACGCTCGCACCACGAGGTCGGCGCCCCCGGCCAGGCTGAGATCAACTACCGCTTCGACACGATGGTCGCCGCTGCAGACGACGTGCTGAAGTTCAAGTACATCGTGAAGAACACTGCCGAGCTGTGGGGCAAGACGGCAACGTTCATGCCGAAGCCCGTATTCGGCGACAACGGTTCGGGCATGCACACCCACATGTCACTCTGGAAGGACGGCTCGCCGCTGTTCTACGACGAGAACGGCTACGCGGGCCTCAGCGACATCGCCCGCTGGTACATCGGCGGCATTCTGAAGCACGCACCTGCGCTGCTCGCGTTCACTAACCCTACGATCAACAGCTACCGTCGACTGGTGAAGGGCTACGAGGCCCCTGTGAACCTCGCGTATTCCGCTGGCAACCGCTCGGCTGCAGTACGAATTCCGCTCACCGGCTCGAACCCGAAGGCAAAGCGCATCGAGTTCCGTGCGCCAGACGGGTCGAGCAACCCCTACTTCGCGTTCGCAGCGCAGCTGATGGCTGGCCTCGACGGTGTGCGAAACCGCATCGAGCCGATGGCTCCTATTGATAAAGATCTCTACGAGCTTCCGCCCGAGGAGGCGAAGAACATTCCGCAGGTTCCGGGTTCGCTTGAGGAGGCGCTGCTCGCGCTCGAGGCCGATCACCAGTTCTTGCTTGAGGGCGGCGTGTTCACCGAAGATCTCATTGAGACCTGGATCAAGCTGAAGCGCGATACCGAGATCACGCCCATGGCGCTGCGCCCGCACCCATACGAGTTTGAACTGTACTACGGCGTGTAACTAGGTTCACGACCTCTTAGCATTCGGCCCGCACCAGAATCACATCAGCGATGACGGTGCGGGCCGATTTGTCATTGGCTCGGAGCATGCACCTCGGCGGTGACTGAGGTCTTCGCTTACCGAGTCTGCCCGTCGATTAGCTCAGAAACCCAGGCTCGTCGCTGTATCCGAAAAACTCGCGCTCGAACACTGCACGCGCTCTGCGGCTTGCCCCCAACCACTGTTCTTCAAGCGCAGTCGTGTGCCCCTCTGGCATTCCGAGAATGCCTGAGACACCCTCAAGTTCAGTGCGATCGACCGAAAGCGTGTCACTCGCTCGCCCGCTCCAGAGCTTCACCGCTGAGCGAATGCTGCTCGCTAGCAGCCACGCCTCTCGCAGCTTCGCCCGATCCTCGTCGCTCAAAAGATCCGCTGCGACCGCCGCATCGAGCGCCTGCAGCGTCGACTCTGTTCTGAGCGCTGCATATTCGAAACCATGCTGCAACTGCAGCAATTGCACGAGCCACTCCACATCGCTGATACCGCCGGGCCCAAGCTTCAGGTGCCGTTTCGGCTCGGCGCCGCGGGGCAGCCGTTCGGCTTCAACCCGCGCCTTGATGCGACGTACTTCACGCACATCGTTTTCTGAGAACGAGGTCGGGTACCGGATCCCGTCGGCGAGCTCAGCAAAGTCCCGCCCTAGCTCGGCATCACCAGCGACAGGGCGTGCACGAATGAGTGCCTGCGCCTCCCACGTCACCGACCAG
>JAPXTT010000152.1:0-3588 GCA_033812395.1 Leucobacter sp.
CCCTCGGGCAGTGACACGATAGCGAGCAGCCCGCCCTCGGTCTCGCCGTCGTCAGCAATCAGCACCCGCCCCTCTGGCGCAACCGCGCGTCGCAGTGAGGTTTCAAGAATGGCGTGCGCGAGCGAGTTGTGGGCTCCAAAGTCGCCGGTTCCCTGCAAGGTCGCGGCAAGGATCACCCGGCCAGCAACAGGCAAACCCGCTGCGGTGAGCTGCGCTTCGAGCTCGGTGTCGTTGCGATAGCGCCCGCTGAGCAGCGCCTCAAACACCCGCTTCGACGCAAGTTGCAGCCACTGGTCGGCGCTGGTGTCGGCGAGCCGGCCCAGCGCCAGCGCGAACGCGCCGAGCTCGAGTACGGTGCGCCTGCCCGCTGGGTGAGGCGGCCCCGGGAGCGCGGTCAAGAAGCCCCAACGGCTGCCTCGCGCTTCAACGGGAACGCGGGCGCTCGCCGCCGAAAGCTTGGGCTCGCCCCCCGAGCTCCAGGGGGCGAGCGAGGCGGCGGGATCCTCGCCCTGCATCGAAACCGCGACCACCCGGTGGGCCGAGTCTTCAAGCACAACCGGGCAGCCGAGGGTCGCCGCGAGTCGCTCGACCACGTAGTCGACGGGGCTGCGGTTGAGGCCGAGCTCGGTGAGCATCTTGTGCACTTCTTCGCGAGCCTGCAGCGCCTCGGTCTGAGCCGCGAGAATGCGCTGATGCACGCGCTGGGTGATCTGCACGAAGCGCACCTCGTGGCTGAGCGCCACAAGTGGTACTCCGGCGGCATCGCAGGCCGCGGCGAGTTCGGCAGGCACGCGATCGAACGCGATGCCGAGTTCGAGCAGGATCGCGGCAACGCCAACCCCGCCGGCGCTCGTGAGCGCGTTCGCAAACTCGACGAGGGCCTTGGGAGAGCGCGGCCAGCCCGCGCCGGTCGTGAGCACGAGCTCGCCACCATCAAGTAATGCCGCGGCGCCCGAGCCGGCGACGACGTGCGCCCACCTGATCTCGCGGGCGAGGCCCTGACCGCCCGCGACGAGCTCGGGCGCGCCGACCTGAACCTCGGGTAGCTCGAGCACTTCGGCGACGGTGGGAAGCGGGGCAGCACCGGGTTCAGCTGCGGGTTGCATGCTGCAATCATACAAACTGTACGAGTGGCACGCCACTTCAAGATGGTTTGCGCAGGCGCGCGGCATTGATCCCTTGTGATACTTAACAAGATCGCGAAAATTTGCGACCGTACAGTTTGACCAAATTCGCGTCAAACCAGTCACAGCACACACGCACTGAGAGGGCAAGCCCAATGGCACGCATTCCCCACGTCATCGCCGGTGAAAAGGTCACCGACGCCGAGCGCACCCAGCCTGTCTACAACCCCGCCACCGGCGAGGTGCAGCACGAGCTCGGCATTGCCTCGGCTGCAACGGTTGAGCAGGCCATCGCTGCGGCAAAGGCAGCGCTGCCCGCATGGCGCAAGACCAGCCTGACCAAGCGTGCAGATGTGTTCTTCAACCTGCGCCAGCTGCTCAAGCAGCGCACCCCCGAGCTTGCCGCGATCGTGACCAGTGAGCACGGCAAGGTGCTCTCAGACGCGGCCGGTGAAATCGCGCGTGGCCTCGAGAACGTCGAGTTTGCATCGGGTCTGCTGCACCTCTTGAAGGGCGAGCGCGACGAGCAGGTCTCGACCGGCATCGACGTGCACTCGATCAAGCAGCCGGTCGGCGTGGTCGCGGCGATCACCCCCTTCAACTTCCCGGTGATGGTTCCGCTCTGGATGATCGCCAGCGCGATCGCATGCGGCAACACCGTAGTGCTGAAGCCTTCTGAGCGCGACCCCAGCGCCTCGGTCTTTCTCGCAGATCTCTTCCGTGAGGCTGGCCTGCCCGACGGCGTGCTGAACGTGGTGCACGGCGACAAGGTCGCGGTTGACACGCTGCTTGACAGCCCCGACGTGAAGGCCGTCAGCTTCGTCGGCTCGACCCCGATCGCCAAGTACATCTACGAGAAGGCTGCCGCAAACGGCAAGCGCGTGCAGGCACTCGGTGGCGCAAAGAACCACATGCTGGTCATGCCCGACGCCGACCTCAAGGTCACCGCAGACGCAGCGATCTCGGCTGCCTACGGCTCGGCCGGCGAGCGCTGCATGGCGGTCTCGGTCGTCGTCGCGGTCGGCGACGTCGCAGACAAGCTCGTTCCCGAGCTCACCAGCCGCATCGCTGACCTCAAGATCGGTGACGGCACCGATCCTTCGAGCGAGATGGGCCCGCTCATCACCGCAGAGGCGAAGGCTCGCGTCGAGTCGTACGTTGCTGGCGCCGAGGCCGAGGGCGCGACCGTGGTGGTCGACGGCCGCGACGCGAAGTTTGAGGGCAACGGCTTCTTCACTGGCGTCAGCCTGATCGACCACGTGCAGACTGACAGCAAGGTCTACCTCGAAGAGATCTTTGGGCCGGTGCTCGCGATCGTTCGCGTGAACAGCTACGAAGAGGGCCTGCAGCTCATCAACGACCACCAGTTCGGCAACGGCACCGCGATCTTCACTCGCGATGGCGGCACCGCGCGCTCCTTCGAGTTCGACGTCGAGGCGGGCATGGTCGGCATCAACGTGCCGATCCCCGTGCCGGTAGGAGCGTTCTCGTTCGGCGGTTGGAAAGATTCGCTCTTCGGCAGCTCGCACATCTACGGCCCCGAGTCGATCGAGTTCTACACCCGCTCGAAGGTCGTCACCACCAAGTGGCCGAACCCCGACCAGTCGAAGATCGACCTCGGCTTCCCGAGCAACAACTAATTCGAGTTCGAAAAGGATCGCATAGTGTCTGACTACATCGACTTGAACGGCGAAGCTCAGAGCTTCGGCGACACCGCTGCCCAGCGTGAGGTGCGCGAGAACGACCGCCAGTACGTCTTCCACTCGTGGTCGGCGCAGGGGCAGATCAACCCGCTTCCCATCGCTAAGGGTGAGGGCGTGCGCTTCTGGGATTACGATGGCAACGAGTACCTCGACTTCTCGTCGCAGCTCGTCAATCTGAACCTCGGCCACCAGCACCCCGGCCTCGTGAAGGCTATTCAAGATCAGGCAGGCCGCCTGGCCACGATTCAGCCTGCTCTCGCGAACGACGTGCGCGGTGAACTCGCAAAGCGCATCGTCGAGCACTCGTTCGACGGTGCCCGCTCGGTGTTCTTCACCAACGGCGGCGCAGAGGCGATTGAGTACGCGGTGCGCCTGGCCCGCCAGTCGTCGGGCAAGCGCAAGATTCTCTCGCGCTACCGCTCGTACCACGGCTCGACCGGTACCGCGATCACCATGACCGGTGAGCCGCGCCGCTGGGCAAACGACGTCATTGACGGCGAGGTCGTGCACTTCTTCGGCCCCTACGCCTACCGCAGCGCATTCTTCGCCTCGACTCCCGAAGAAGAGTCGCAGCGGGCGCTCGCTCACCTCGAGCAGCAGATTCAGCTCGAGGGCCCCGGCACTATCGCGGCGATCGTGCTCGAGACTGTCACCGGAACCAACGGTGTTCTCGTGCCGCCGCCAGGCTACCTGCCCGGCGTGCGCGCGCTCTGCGACAAGTACGGCATCTTGATGATCTGCGACGAGGTCATGGTCGGCTT
>JAPXTT010000153.1:0-3568 GCA_033812395.1 Leucobacter sp.
TCTCGCTCGCGGTCGCAGACCGCGCGATCCAGCGCACTGCCACAGACGGACTCGTGTGGTTCGCGACCGACTTCGAAACGATCGCGAACGACTACGCACGGGCGCTGATCGACGACATCTACGGCGGTATCGCACTCGCTGCGCGCGTGCTGAACGAGGCGAGGCTTGCGAATAGGGCGATCGACGGGGCGAAAAGTCTGCACGTGCTCGGGCAGGTCACGGACGCAAAATCGCAGCTGAACGGACTCGTCTATGCCTCGCAACACGGCGGCGGATTCGTTTCGCACGCGGGGCTCGATCGCCTCGAGCGGGTGCCTGTCTACCTGCAAGCGATCCTCGTGCGAATGAAAGGGCTCACCGAAAACCCGGGCCGCGATCGCGCCTGGCAAAACGACGTCGACCGCGCGCTTGCGATGTTTAAGGACGCTGGCGGGCAGATACCGTTGCCTGCTGATGCGCCCGAGCACCTCGTGCGGGCACGTTGGATGATCGAGGAGCTGCGTGTGAGCCTATTCGCGCAGCAGCTACGCACCGCCGAGCCAGTGTCGCTGCAGCGCGTGCAGAAGGTACTGAGCGGGGGCTAGGTACGGTCGCTACGCACCTTTTTGCGCGCGCACAACCAACCCACGCACCACTAGACTCTGTTGGTGGGAATTTATCGTGATTTGACGCGCCAGCCCGGGGTCGTTCGCATTCTGCTGTCTCAGCTGACTGCCCGGTTTCCGTTTGGCATGCTCTCGATCACGGTGCTGCTGCATATTCAGCTGCTCTACGGCAACTACACCTCGGCTGGCGTGATTCTCGCGGCGCAGAGCGTTGGGCAGGCGATAGCCGGCCCGCTGACGAGCCGGCTCATGGGGCGCCTTGGCATGCGCCGAGTGCTTATCGTGACCACCGCAATCTGCGCCTCGCTGCTCGTGGTCGTTGCGCTGACTGTGCTACCGCTGGCGATCGTGACCGGCATCGCATTTGTGATCGGCCTCACGACTCCCCCGGTGACGCCTGCGGTACGCACCATCTACCCGAAGCTCGTGCCCGGCAACCAGATCACCGCGCTCTTTTCGCTCGACGCTTCGGCGCAAGAGATTATCTGGATCATCGGCCCCGTCGCAGCAGTGTTTGTCTCGACCCAGATCAGCACCGTCTGGGGGCTGCTGCTCGCGGCCGCGTTTATGGTCGGCGGCGGCATCTGGTTCATCTCGGCCCCGCAGCTTGGTAGCGTGCGCATTCCGCCCTCGCGCAACCGGCTCGGCGCAGTGCTGAGATACCCAACGGTGCTGGTCTCGAGCGTTGTCGGATTCTTCTTCATCGCCTCGTTTGCGGCACTCGAGGCGGGTATCGTCGGCGCGTTCGGGCACGGAAGCATCGCTTCTGGCGTGATTCTCGCGATCTTTTCTGCTGGATCAATCGCGGGTGGCCTGTTGTTTGGCCACCGCGAGGTGAGCCCATGGTCGATTGTGTTTCGCTCGCTCATCGTGTTGGCGGGCACCGCACTCTGTCTTATCAGTCTGAACCCGATCTGGCTCGGGGTCATGCTCTTCTTGGGCGGTGTCGGTGTTGCTCCCATGTTCGCCGCGCTTTTCACGATCGTCAGCTCGACTGTGCGCTTTTCCGAGACGGCCGAAGCTTATGGTTGGGTGGGCACAGGTCAGCTCGTCGGGGTGGCGCTCGGGTCTGCGCTCGCAGGCATGGCGATCGACGCGGCCGGTGGCTTCGGCGGCATCCTGGTCTCGGCATTGTTCATGGCCGCAACCACACTCTCAGCCGCAATCAGCGTGCGCTGGATGCCCGATCTGCGCGGCAAAGACGCGAGCCCGCTTCCGGACACCGCCCCCATTACGCTGCCGCATAAGGGTTAACCTCTTTCAGGCCTGCTCGCCGCGCGATTCCTGCGGCACCGACCCACTCCCTGCGCAACGAATTCCGAAGCAATCTATTCGATTCGCAGGCGTATTGCTCCGTTGCTGTGCAAATGATGCGCATTTTCCGAAAGAATGGAGCTACGGGTGATCTTGTGTCAGACTTGCAGGTGAACCACAACAACGAAGTTCACTTAAAGGAGTGTTCTGCTCATGCTCAAGTACGCCGTCGTCAACCCGGCAACCGGTGAAACCATCAAGGAATACCCGACCGCCACCGCAGCAGAAATCGAGGCGGCGCTCGCCGATACTCAGCAGGCCTACGCTGACTGGTCGCGCAAGACTACCGTCGCAGAGCGTGCAGCCCTCGCGCAGCGCGCTGCAGAGCTCTTCGAAGAGCGCAAAGACGAGCTCGGCGCCATCATCAACCGCGAGATGGGCAAGCCCCTCGACCAGGCTATCGGCGAGGCAGAGTTCTCGGGTGGCATCACCGCGGCATTCGCAACGAACGCCGAGAAGTGGCTCGCAGACGAGCAGCTCGAGGTCGAAGACGGCCTGAAGAGCTTCTTCCGTTTCCAGGGCATCGGCGTTGTGCTCGGCATTATGCCGTGGAACTACCCTTACTACCAGGTCGCACGCTTCGCCGTGCCCAACCTGATTCTCGGCAACACCGTCATTCTGAAGCACGCCGAGCAGTGCCCCGAGTCGGCACTCGCACTCGAGCAGATCTTCCTCGACGCTGGCTTCCCGAAGGGTGCATACGTCAACGTCTTCGCTTCGCACGAGCAGATCTCGACCATCATCGCTGACGACCGCGTGCAGGGCGTCTCGTTGACCGGCTCGGAGCGCGCTGGCTCGATCATCGGCGAGCAGGCCGGCCGCGCACTCAAGAAGTGCGTGCTCGAGCTTGGTGGCAGCGATGTCTTCTTGGTGCTCGACACCGCTGACATCGACCACGCAGTCGCACACGCAGTCGGCGGCCGCATGGAGAACACCGGCCAGGCGTGCAACGGTTCGAAGCGCATCGTCGTGCTCGACAGCGTCTACGACGAGTTCGCGCCGAAGTTCCTCGCGGCAATCAGCGGCCAGTCGCTCGAAGAGGGCAACTACGGCCCGATGTCGTCGGCAAAGGCAACCGAAGGCTTGACTGCACAGGTGCAGGGCGCGATCGACCAGGGCGCAGAGGTGCTCGTTGGCAACAACACCCCGAACGGCAACTTCTACACCCCGACCGTCATCGGCGGCGTTACCGCTTCGATGGATGTCTACAGCCAGGAGCTCTTCGGCCCCGTTGCACAGCTCTACAAGGTATCGAGCGACGAAGAGGCAATCACCCTCGCCAACAGCTCGCCCTACGGCCTCGGCTCGGTCGTGATCTGCGACGATCTCGAGCGCGCTGAGCGCGTCGGCAACCAGCTCGACGTGGGCATGGTCTTCATCGGCGCTGCCGGTCTCGAGGGCACTGACGTGCCTTTCGGCGGCGTGAAGAAGTCGGGTTACGGCCGCGAGCTCGGTAAGGGCGGCATGCTCGAGTTCGCAAACAAGAAGCTGTTCCGTTTCGCCGGCTAAGTTTTAGCTCGAGAAACGTCAAGAATGCCCCTGCCTCATACGGCGGGTTCTAATGGTGGTCGCAACACCCTGACAGCAGGGAGTTGCGACCACCATGTCGTTTACAAAGCAAGAACTCGCGACCCTCAGACCGAGGTTCC
>JAPXTT010000154.1:0-3567 GCA_033812395.1 Leucobacter sp.
AAATTCGGCGGGTTGTGCGTGCCATGCGGCGGGGTCTGCTCGCAGCGCGAGGTTCACGCGCGCGTGCAACCGGCCCTGCTCTGCCGCGGCGAGGTAGTGCTCGACGTCTGCGGGCTCGACCCACGCATCTTGGATCCAGGTCATGCCGAGCGCCGCGTACTCGCGCGTCGCGCGTTCGACGGCCTCGATGCGCTGCGTCAGCGTGAAGGCTGGCGCAACATTTGCGAGCAGGTCGTTAGCTGCGGCCTCTTGCAGCGTGCCGAGCGGGCGGCCGTCTTCGCGCCGCAGAATGCGGCCGAGCTCGGGGTCGGGGGTGTCTGCGGTGATGCCCGCGGCGTCGAGGGCTGCGGTGTTGACCCAGGCTGTGTGGTAATCCCACGAGCGCAGCACGGTGGGGGTGTCACCCGTCGCCTCGTCGAGCCAGCGTGCGTCAAAACGCCCGCCGGGCGCGAATGTTGCGTCGTAGCTACCGCCGACGATCCACGCTGCGTCGGGGTTGGCTGCCTTCCACTCGGCGACGGCGGTGACGATGCCCGCGAGATCCTCTGCTTGACGAACCGCCGGGCCCGCGGCTTCGAGCGCACCGAGCACGGGGTGTGCGTGACCGTCGCCGGGTGCGGGCGCAAGCGTGCCTCCCTTGAGATCGATCATCTCGTCGGCCTGCTCTCGCAGGGCCTCAGCGTCTGCCCCGAGCGCGACGACGCCGGTGTGATCAAACGCGATGGCTGAGCTGAGCTCACGGGTGCCGCCAACGGTGATACCAACGAGCACGGTGCCACCGGTGCATACGGTGAGGGTCATGTCTGCTCCAACTCTCGGCAGCTCTGCCGGTCTCGGTGATACTCGTTTCGATCTTTCGATCCTCGTTCACAAAATGAACACTGTTCGTTATTGTAGACAACGCAACGCATAATCGTAAATAGCTGGCGACGAGTTTGTTTGCGATAGTGTCGGGGCAGAAAGGATCGGCAGCCAATGGAGGCAAGAAAGTCGGGCAGGCCGCGGGTCGCGGTGCTCAGCCGCGACCTGATCCTCGAAACTGCCCTCAAACTGCTCGACGAACGAGGCGAGCAAGGCGCGGGTATTCGCGATATTGCCCGGGCGCTCGAGGTGCGGCCCTCGGCTCTGTACAACCACGTCAGCGGGCAAGATGACATCATCGCCGGCATACGTGAACTCGTGAGTGACCGCATCGACGTCAGCGGCTTCGACACGCTCAACTGGGTCGAAGCCTTGCGTCGCTGGGCATGGTCGTACCGCAGCGCCTTCGCCGCCCACCCGCCAACCATCGCAATCATGGTCGTGACCCCGCTCGCCTCACAATCACGAACCAGCCAGATGTATGAGGCCGTATGCAGAGGGCTGATCGGGGCGGGCTGGCCCGAACGGGTGGTGCTGAGCTTGATCGTTTCGCTCGAATGCTTCATTCTCGGGGCCGCGCTTGATCACGTGGCGCCTGACAACATGATGGATCCCGGCGACGACCCCTCTGCGCCGCACTTTGTCGCGGCCTATGATGCGCTCGCGAGCAGCCTGCCATCGCCAGACACCAGACCCACCGACACCATGTTTGAGATGGGGCTCGAAGCGATGCTCGCCGGCCTCACCGCAACTTTTCAACAGCTGAAAGGCGACTCATGACCGTTACACGCACTGCTTCATCTGCCCTCGCGCTCGTAGGCGCACGCCTTCGTACCAACGTGGGCACGACGGTTGATCCCGCGTTGACAGCGCTGCTGATTGTTGACGGTCGCATCGCTGCGGTCGGTAGCGACGCCGAAATTCTTGCTGCTGCCGGTGCTGCGGGTGCCGCCGGTGTTGCGGGTGCCGCGGGTGCTGCGGGTGCCGCGGTGCGCGACCTGGCTGGTGCGGTGATTACCCCCGGCCTGTTCGACTCCCACACCCACCCCAACTGGGCTGCCGAGGTGACCGCGGGCGTTGACCTGGGTGGCCTCGACTCGATCGAGAGCATTCGCGAGGCGCTCGCACGAGAACACGCCCGCCTGCCCGAGGGCGCCTGGCTGCGCGGCTGGAACCTCGAATACGAACCCTTCGAGCACACCGGCATGCTCGGTTCGCTGCTCGAAGACGCCGCACCTGGTCGCCCGGTTGCTCTTATATGCTACGACCTGCATACAGGCCTCGGCACCGCCCCTGCGCTTGCCGCCGCAGGCATAGATGGTGCTCGTGTCTTTGATGATTCGAGTGAGATTGTGGTCGATAGCAACGGTGTGCCGACGGGCGAGCTGCGCGAACCGAGCGCCTATCAGCTGCTGTTTGCGGCGGCGCCGAAGGCCACACACGAGGCCCAGCGCGACGCGCTTCGCGACATGTTTCGTCGCTTGGCCGCGACCGGGCTCACCGGCGGGGCGATTATGGACGGCAACGATGCCACGGTCGAGTTGCTTGCAGAGCTTGAGTCTCGTGGCGAGTTGGATCACCGCCTCACCGTGCACCACTGGCACGCCGTAGGCGACACCGATGAAGACGTGGCTCGCGTGATTGCCGCGGCGGGGCGGCGCGGCGAGCTCTGGCAGACCGGGGCGATCAAGCTCTTCAGTGACGGGGTGATCGATACGGGCACCGCGTGGCTGCACGAGGTTGACTCGCTCGGTGACGGCCGAGCCGCGTTCTGGCCGTCGTGGCAGCGCTTTGCCGAGGTGGTGCGTGCCTACCACGATGCCGGGCTGCTGATCGCGACGCACGCCGTCGGCGACTACGCAGTAAGCCGGGTGCTTGAGGTGTACGCGTCCCTGCCCGCGCGCGAGGGCTTGCCGTTTCATTCGATTGAGCACCTAGAGGTGCTGTCAGACGCTGATGTCGCAGCTCTCGCAGCCCTCTCGGGCCAGGCCGGCCGCGGGCTCACCGCCTCGATGCAGCCGCTTCACATGCAGTGGCGTGCGGCCGACGGCGGCGACAACTGGGCGGTGCGCCTGGGCTCACGTGCCTCGACCGGGTACCGTGTGCGCGACGTGATCGACGCGGGGGTGCGCGTCGTGCTCGGGTCAGACTGGCCGGTTGCGCAGTACGACCCGCGGCTCGGCATGGCCTGGGCGCGCGGCCGCCACACCCCGGGTGACGCCTCGGCGCACGTGTTCGAGCCTTCGCAGCGGCTGAGCGGCGAGGAGGCGCTGCTCGCGTACACGCTGTGGCCGGCGCTCGCGCGAGGTCACGACGATAGGGGAGTGCTGCGCGTGGGCGCGGTTGCCGACTTGACGGTGTGGGCGAGCGACCCCGTCGAGGCGAGCCCCGACGAGCTGCCCTCGTTGCCGATCGTGATGACCGTCGTTGATGGCCGCATCGTGCACGAGCTCTAGCGCTGGGTGCTCTGGGCCGACCGGCTGCGTGCTGATCCCGCGCGCCTGCTTGCCTGCTTGCCTGCCGAATCTGCCTGCCGAACCTGCCTGCCTGCCTGCCTGCCGAATCTGCCTGCTTGCCTGCCGAACTTGCCTGCCTGCCTGCCGAACTTGCCTGCTTGCCTGCCTGCCGAACCCGCCCACTCAACTATCTGTTCGTTGCCGAATGGATAGGAAGCCCTCGAATGGATAGCTAAACCACGGTAGACAA
>JAPXTT010000155.1:0-3563 GCA_033812395.1 Leucobacter sp.
GCGCAGGCGGCGCAGGTATGCGCGCCGCGATCGAGGCGGGGCCAAAGGCCAAGACCGCGGTCATCACGAAGCTCTACCCGACTCGCTCGCACACGGGCGCGGCGCAGGGCGGCATGGCCGCTGCGCTCGCAAACGTTGAAGAAGACAACTGGGAGTGGCACACCTTCGACACTGTCAAGGGTGGCGACTACCTGGTTGACCAAGACGCGGCCGAGATTCTCGCAAAAGAAGCGATTGACGCGGTCATCGACCTCGAGAACATGGGTCTGCCGTTCAACCGCACGCCCGAGGGCAAGATCGACCAGCGTCGCTTCGGCGGCCACACCCGTGACCACGGCAAGGCGCCAGTGCGTCGCGCCTGCTATGCCGCTGACCGCACCGGCCACATGATTCTGCAGACGCTGTTTCAGAACTGTGTCAAGCTCGGCGTCAACTTCTTTAACGAGTACTACGTGCTCGACCTCGTCATGACCGGCGAGGGCAAAGACCGCAAGCCCTCTGGTGTCGTGGCCTATGAGCTTGCGACCGGCGACCTGCACGTCTTCCAAGCGAAGTCGATCGTCTTCGCGACCGGCGGTTTCGGCAAGGTTTTCAAGACCACCTCGAACGCGCACACCCTCACCGGTGACGGCGTTGGCATCGTCTGGCGCAAGGGTCTGCCGCTCGAAGACATCGAGTTCTACCAGTTTCACCCGACCGGTCTCGCAGGCCTCGGCATTCTGCTCACAGAGGGTGCGCGCGGTGAGGGTGCGATCCTGCGTAATGCAAGCGGCGAACGCTTCATGGAACGCTACGCACCCACGATTAAAGACCTCGCACCCCGCGACATCGTTGCTCGCTGCATGGTGCAAGAGGTGCTCGACGGCCGCGGCGCAGGCCCGCACAAAGACTACGTGTACCTCGACTGCACCCACCTCGGTGCCGAGGTGCTCGAGACGAAGCTGCCCGACATTACCGAGTTCGCCCGCACCTACCTCGGTGTCGACCCCGTCACCGAGCCCGTGCCCGTGTTTCCGACTGCGCACTACGCGATGGGCGGCATTCCGACGAACAACAACGCCGAGGTGCTGATGGACAACGACACCGTTGTTCCCGGTCTCTATGCAGCCGGCGAGTGCGCCTGCGTGTCGGTGCACGGCTCGAACCGCCTCGGCACTAACTCGCTGCTCGACATCAACGTGTTCGGCAAGCGCAGCGGCAACAACGCCGCCGACTACGCGCAGACCGCGTCGTTTGTTGACCTGCCCGCCGACCCCTCGAAAGAGATTCGCGAGCTCGTCGAGCAGATGCGCACCGCGGCCGGCACCGAGCGCGTTGCAGACATTCGCAAGGAGCTGCAAGAGGCGATGGATCGCGGCGCACAGGTGTTTCGCACCGAAGAGTCGCTGACCGAGGTGCTTGGGGTCATCAGCAACCTGCGCGAACGTTACAAGCACATTGGCATCCAGGATCGCGGCCGTCGCTACAACACCGACCTGCTCGAAGCGATCGAGCTCGGCTTCTTGCTCGACCTCGCAGAGGTGCTGGTCTTCGCGGCGCGCAACCGCAAAGAGAGCCGTGGCGGCCACATGCGCGACGACTACCCGAACCGCGACGACGAAAACTACATGCAGCACACCATGGCCTACCTGGTCGGCGATGCTCACTCGTCGAACGCCGAAGACCACATCAAGCTCGACTGGAAGCCCGTCGTGTTCACCAAGAACGAGCAGGGCGAGTTGAACTACCCGCCGCTGGAGAGGAAGTACTAAGAATGAGCGAAGAAGTTACTTCGGCAGCTCCCGGTAACCCCTCAGAAGAGGCGGGCATCAAGCCGTTCAATGTCACCCTGCTCGTGCGTCGCTATGACCCCGAGTCGGGCCGCGAGGCGTACTGGGAAGACTTCGACGTGCCCATGTACCCGACCGACCGAATTCTTGATGCGCTGCACCGCATTAAGTGGGATCAAGATGGCTCGCTCAGCTTTCGCCGCTCATGCGCGCACGGCATCTGCGGCAGCGATGCGATGCGCATCAACGGCCGCAATCGCCTCGCCTGCAAGACGCTGGTCAAAGACCTCGACATCTCGAAGCCGATCTACGTTGAGGCGATCAAGGGCCTGCCCCTCGAGAAAGACCTCATCGTCGACATGGAGCCGTTCTTCGCCGCATACCGTGCAGTGAACCCGTTTCTCGTGGCCGACTCGAAGCCCGAGGCCGGTAAAGAGCGCGTGCAGTCGATCGAAGACCGCGAGCGTTTCGACGACACGACCAAGTGCATTCTCTGCGCTGCGTGCACGACCTCGTGCCCGGTCTTCTGGACCGACGGCCAGTACTTCGGCCCCGCCGCCATTGTGAATGCGCACCGCTTCATCTTTGACTCGCGCGACGATCAGGCCCAGGTTCGCCTCGACATTCTGAACGACACCGAGGGTGTGTGGCGCTGCCGCACCACCTTCAACTGCACCGACGCGTGCCCACGCGGCATTCAGGTCACCAAGGCAATCGCCGAGGTCAAAGCAGCGATTCGTACGGGCAAGACTGCTTAACACGTTGCTTGTGCGAGAAAGCGCGGGCAGCCGGCCGATATGGTCAGCTGACCGCGCTTTTCGCTGCTCGTGCTTCGGTACACTCGAAGCATGATTGCACGTGCCCGCGAGCTCTGGCAGTGGGTGCAGCGCACCCGCCCGTATCGCACGTTCTCACACTTCACTGATGTTGGTGGCAGTGTGCTCTCTGCTGGCATGAGCTATCAGGCGCTGTTTGCGGTGTTTGCGGCCCTGTGGGTGGGGTTTGGCATTTTTGGCATCATGCTGTCGGGGCGGGTCGAACTGCTGAACACCCTCATCGAACAGCTCAATACATTTGTGCCTGGCCTGATCGGGGCGGGCGAGGGTGGTCTCGTAGACGTTGATGTGCTGCTGTCAGCGTCTATTCTCAGCTGGACGGGTGTGGTTGCCGCGGTGTCGTTGCTGTGGGTTGCGATCAACTGGTTTACAGGCACGCGGCGCTCGATCAGAATCATTTTTGGGCTCGATGTGAAGCAGTATCGCAACGCAGTGCTGCTGAAACTGCGTGACTTCGTGTTGGCCATGCTCTTTGGGGCAGCTATTTTGATTTCGGCGGCACTGACTGTGCTGAGTTCGAACCTCGTTGATGCGATATTCGGTGTGCTTGGTTGGCGGCAAGACACCTGGCTGTTTGGCACCATGGGCACCTTCACCCGCTATGCGGCGATGTATGTGTTTGATGTGCTCGTGCTGATGGCAATGCACCGTTTTCTTGCCGAGGTGCGTGTGTCGAGGCTCAGGCTTATTGTCGGTTGCTCGCTCGGTGGGCTCGCGCTCTTAGGCTTGAAAGTGCTCGGTGCAGCGCTGCTCGGCGGGGCCACCAGCAACCCGTTGCTGACCTCGTTCGCGCTGTTCATCGGTGTGCTGTTGTGGTTCAACTTTATTTGCCGGGTGCTGCTATTGACCGCTTCGTGGATCGCGACAGGCCTAGACCGAACGCTCGGGTTGCCGATTTTGCTGAACCCTGCTGAACCCTGCTGAACACTACTGAACCCTGCAGAGGGTGATCTTGTGC
>JAPXTT010000156.1:0-3558 GCA_033812395.1 Leucobacter sp.
ACCCTTGCCCTCGTCGCCCCACTGGGCACCGGTGATGAGTACTGCGGGCATCTCAGCCCCTCCTTATTACTGGCAGGCAGTTACCGAGACAGTCTACCGAAGCGTTCGGCTATGCAGCTCGCGGCCCGCCCTCGGCGTATCCGGCCGCACGCGGGTTACGGCACGAGAATCAGCTTGCCCGTCGTGCCCCGACCCGCGAGGGCGCGGTGCGCGTCTGCGGCGTCTGCGGCGTCTGCGGCGTCTGCGCCTGCTTTACCGCCTACCAACGGTTGTGCACCTCTTCGGCCCAGCCGATCAGCCCGTCGAACTCGATGGTCTCGCCGTCGGCGGTGACGAACGAACCGCTCCACTCGCCAAAGCACTGGTCGGTGTGGCCCTGCAGCACCACCAGGTCGGTTCGGGTGCGCTTGTTGTGAAACGGCACGAACGTCGCGTCGAGCCCACCGCCAGTCACGCACCAGGGTTCGCGCCACCGCTCGCCCTCTATCGAGTACTGCCACTCGACCTCGCCGTGAATCTTGTGCATGCGCCCGTCGACGAAGAATGCGTTCTCGCTGACGCCCGTGCCCTCGGTCCATTTCGCTCCGACTTGCACGCCAATCACGCGGCCACCCGCCCGCTGCGAACGGCCCGATCCCGCGCCCCAATTCCACTGAATGTCGTAGGGCCACCTGCCCCGCCCGTGGTCGAGCACCGCCCATGCTTCGCCCGCGGCCCCTCCGACCTCGTGCTCGACGCCGTCAATGCGCAGCCAGCCCGTTGCCGGGCGCGCGAGATCCTTTACCGTGTACTGAAATCTCGTGTCGCTCCACGGCACGACGACCGCGAGCCGCTCGTGGCCCTCAGGCAGCGCCGCGACAACGTCGAGCGAGACACCCGGTATCGCCATGCGCAGCCGCGTGCCGCGAACGGGCCCCGAGCCATCGACAGTGCCCGCGACCGCGACCGAGCCGCCACCACCCACACCACCGGCATCCGGCACCTCGTCAATATCAATCGACAGGTTCTTCGCCCGCGTCATCGAGCGGCCCTGCTCGAGCGTCGGAGCCATCACCGTGCCTCGGGGCGGTAACACCGTCGCGCTAGCGCCACGGCTCTCTCCCGTCGCTCGGTTGTAGACCCAGATCTCGGGCACGCACGCGTAGTCGATGTGCGAAACGGTGAGCCCCACGATGTGGGTCGGGGTCGCGATGTTCCAGTACTCCCAGCGCTTATTACGGCCCCTGCCGCGCGCGATGCCACTCGTGTCGACGATGGGCTGCGTCGCCCACCCGACGGCGGCCCGGTTGAGTCTGCCGTTCGGCAGCGTCAGCGAGAGAGGTTCAGTCAGTTCTGGCTCCAACGTGCGCCTGCTTTCGGGTAATTTCAGCTGCCGAGCACGAGGTTTTCTGGCACCTCGCCGTTTCGTAGGTGATCGATTTGACGGTGGATCAACGCCGCCATGCGGGGCATCATCGCCGATGAGTCACCGCCGGCATGCGGGGTGATCAGTGCGTTTTGGCACTGCCAGAGTGGGTGGTCTGACGGCAGTGGTTCGGGGTCTGTGACGTCGAGGGCGGCACGCAAGCGGCCAGCCTGCAGCTCGGCCACGAGCGCATCGGTATTGACCACACCACCGCGTGCTACGTTCACGAGCAACGCGTCGTCGGGCATCACAGCCAGCGCCGCAGCATCGATCATGCCGCGTGTCTCGTCGGTGAGTGGCACCGTGAGAATCACAATCTCGGCCTCTGCGAGCGCCTCGCGCAAGCTCTCGAAGCCGTGCACCTCTACCTCGCCACCCGCCAAGCTACGTTCGGTGCGCGCAGTGCGGGCGATCCTCGTCACCTGTACTTCAAAGCCCGAAAGCCGGGCATCGACGGCCTTACCTACGCCGCCGTAACCCACGATCAGCACGTTGCGGTCGGCGAGGCTTGCAAAGCTGCGCAGATTCCAGGTGCCGGTGAGCCCGTCGCGCACGAAGTCAGCGAGGCCTCGCTGAGCCCCGATCGCGAGGCCAACCGCGAGTTCAGCGGTCGACGTCTCGTGCACCGAGGTGGCGTTTGCGAGCCTCACGCCGCTCGGCAGAAAGCGGTCGACCCCGTCGAAGCCGATCGACTGCCACTGCACGAGCTGGGTCTCTACCTGCGCGACCTGGGCGAGTCGTCTTCGGCCACCCCAGTAGGGCGGCACCACAATGTCGATGCGGTCACGTGGCGGTGGGCCGTCGAGGTTCCAGGTGACAAACTCGACACCGGCAACCTCGCCGACTGCTTCTGCGAGCCCCTCGTCATCGGGCAGTGACACCACAAAATCAGACATAGTGCGAGTCTATGGCGTGTTGCGGCGTGGCGGCACGCTCGCCCCGCCCGGGGCGCTCAGGGTCGATTCGAGATCGGCCTCAGCCCGCAAGGTAGTGTTGCAGCATGAGCAGTACCGACGCGACAGCACCGGCCTACACACAATTTGATTACACCGACGCGCAGGGCATCGAGATTCGCGCGTATGTCTGGCTGCCCGGCCCGGTCGGTAGCTTCGATGACACCGATGTCATCGCGAGTGCGTCTACGGGTGGCGAGCCGCACACCATTGTGCAGATCGCACATGGCATCGGTGAGCACGCACTGCGCTATGACGCCTTTGCGCAGGTGCTCACCGCGAACGGCTTTGCCGTGTACGCTGACGACCACCGTGGGCACGGCGCGACTGGCAGGCGCCAATACGATGGTGACCTGTCGCGGCTCGGCAAGCTCGGGCCTGGTGGCCTCAAGGCAGCCGAAGCGGCGATTCTGCAGCTCACCGATATTGCTCGCGAACGTCACCCCGGCCTGCCCGTGATCATGTTCGGGCACTCCTGGGGCTCGCTCATGACTCAACGCATCATCAACAGAGAGCCACGCCCCTATGATGCGGTTGTGCTTTCTGGCAGCGCCTATCGCACCCCGCTCTCTATGGAATCGGGTGACCTCAACAAGCGCTGGCGCGGCCCCGAAGCAAATGGTTTCGAGTGGCTGAGCCGCGATCCTCGCACCACTCGCGAATTTATCGCAGACCCGCTGTGCTTCGCTGCCGACGTTCTCAAACTATTTGGTCTGGCCGACGGAGCTCGGCTATTCGGCACCCCGGCTGCGGGAATCGCTGATGTGCCGTTGCTCATCATTTCAGGGCATGACGACCCGCTCAATCGTGACGATGGCCTACAAAAGCTTGCTGATGCGTATCGCTCAAGGGGCCTGCGCGATGTCACGTTGCGCCAGTTCGAAGGGCGGCACGAGCTGCTCAACGAGCTCAATCGCGAAGCGGTAATCTCGTTTATCGTGACCTGGATGCTCGACCGGTTCGGCCCGGGAGCGTAGTGTCGCATGAGCGTAGCGCTGAAGGTATTGATTACAGCACTACGCTTGAGTTATGGTGCATCACGGCGAGTACAAGGTTCCCGGCGGCAAGCTCGTTGTTGTCGATTTTGAATTACTGCAGGCGTCGGCAGTCGCTGCAGATTTCAGCAACGAGGATCGCCGGGTCATCACCAACTTCAAGCTTTCGGGCGACTTCTTTCTTGAGCCAGACGATGCGCTGCCG
>JAPXTT010000157.1:0-3551 GCA_033812395.1 Leucobacter sp.
CGCTGGGCTGTGCGATGGTTCGGGGCTCAGTCGGCTCGGTAATCACGATCTCGGCGTCGAACACCTCGAAGACACGGTCTGTCGCAGTGCGGGCATCAATCATGAACGAGAACAGAAAGCCGAGAGAGTTCATCGGCCACCTGAGGGCGGCCGCCATCGCAAAGAACCCGAAGAGCTCGCCGACGCTGAGCTGACCCAGGCCCACCAACACCACACCGGTCATCAGGCACAGCCCGATCGCGAGCACCGGCACCATGTCGTACCAGAACCAGATCAAGCCGACCTCGCGGGCCTTGCGCAGCTCGGTGCCGCGCAGCGACTCGGCCTGCCTGCGAAACTGCCCGAGCGCGTGACCGCCGCGCCCGAACGCCTTGAGCACGCGAATGCCGTGCACGCTCTCCTCCACGGAAGTTGCGAGATCGCCAGACTGATCTTGGCTCTTGCGCGAGAGCGCGCCGTAGACCTGCTCGAATCGGTATCCGACCACCCAGATGGGCAGCGAGGCGACGAAGAATACGGTGCCCAGAGCCCAGTGCCAGCGAAACAGCAGCCCAGTGCCCACGAGCATGGTGAGCACATTCACGAGCAGCATGATCGCGCCGAAGGTGAGCCAGCGGCGAATGAGGCCGATGTCTTGCATCATGCGGCTCAGCAGTTGCCCAGATTGCCAGCGGTCGTGAAATGAAACCTGCAGGCGTTGCAGGCGCTCATAGAACGCCTGGCGAATTGCGAATTCGACCTCGGTCATGGGGCGCAGCACGAACACTCGCCTCAGAAAAATGAAGAGTGCCTCGGCGACACCAAGGCCGAGCACTGCGAGCGTCGACCATACGATGAGGGTGCGATCGCCGGTGAGCAGTGGGCCATCGACGGCCCACTGCAGCACGATGGGAATAGCGAGGCTCGCGAGCGAGGCGATCAACGCGGCGATAACGCCACCGATCACCCTCGGCATCGCGGGCTTTGCAAAGGGGTAAAGTCTCGCGAGCGAACGTGCGAGAGAGAGTGAAGACGAAGAAGTCATGATCCCTGAAATAAAGAGGTGCGCAAGTCGCAAAGATGCGGCGCAGAAGCTGAAGAGTAAGAACGAGAAGGCGGCTATGGCCGCGCGGTCTAACGCTGAGTCAGCGGTTTGCCCGGAAGGGCAGGTGCCGTAATTGCTTGAATATCGATCATGGTCTGCTCCTTTCCGGGTTGTAGGGATTGCAAAAATACACCCTATGCCCATGCAGCGAACATGCGCAAGAGCAGATTTCGCTGAGCCCTGCCCTGAGCGCTACCGCCCGCTAAGCTAAGACAGATAAATCAAAGACGCAAAAGGAGCACCCGTGTCACGAACCATCAAGCTCGCAGTTCTTCCCGGCGACGGGATCGGGCCAGAGGTGATTCGAGAGGCCAACCGAGTGCTAGATGCGGTGCTCGAGGGCGGCGACGTAGTACTTGAGCGCACCGAGTTTAAGTTGGGTGCAGAGCGTTTTCTTGAGACCGGCGACACTCTTCCCGAGGCGGAGCAGGCGGCGCTCGCTGAACACGACGCGATTCTGTTTGGTGCGGTAGGGGGAGTGCCGGGCGACGCGCGCCTGAAGCACGCCAACATCGAGCGCGGCCTGTTGTTGAAGCTGCGTTTCGATTTTGACCACTACGCAAACGTGCGCCCCTGCAAGCTCTACCCAGGTGTCACGAGCACGCTTGCGAACCCGGGCGAAGTTGACTTTGTGGTCGTGCGCGAGGGCACCGAGGGGCCCTATGCGGGCAACGGTGGCCGCCTGCGTGCCGGCACCGAAGCAGAGGTTGCGACCGAGGTCTCGGTCAACACCGCATACGGTGTCGAGCGAGTGGTGCGATACGCGTTTGAGATGGCTATGAAGCGACCCCGCAAGAAGCTCACCTGGGTGCACAAGACCAACGTGCTCGTGCACGCTGGCGCAATCTGGCAGCGAGTGGTTGAGGCAGTAGCCGCAGAACACCCAGATATCGCAGTCGACTACATGCATGTCGATGCTGCCACAATTTTCATGGTGCAAGACCCGACACGTTTCGATGTAATTGTGACCGACAACCTGTTTGGCGATATTCTTACTGATCTGGCCGGCGCTATCGGCGGCGGCATCGGGCTCGCAGCCAGCGGCAACATCAATCCCACTGGCGCGTTTCCAAGCATGTTTGAGCCGGTACACGGCTCAGCTCCTGACATTGCCGGTAAGCAGCTGGCAGATCCGACCGCGGCGATACTCTCGGCCGCGATCATGCTCGATCACCTCGGGCTAACTCCCGAGGCAGACCGAGTTCGCTTCGCAGTGCAGGCCGACCTGGCCGCACGCTCGGCTGGCGGTCGCCCCACTGCAAGCGTTGGCAACGCGATCATCGCACAGCTGCCTGCCAGATCTTAGACTTTTCTTACTCATTCGCCGTGATGACTGCGGCAGAAAGCGATAAACATGATCGAGTTCAGTTACCAAGAGGCAACCAGGCGCAGCGATGCAGAGCGCGAGGCAGCGCTCGTCGACCCCGGCTTCGGCAAGGCCTTTACCGATCACATGGTCTCGATTTCGTGGACCAGCGAAGACGGATGGCACGACGCCAAAGTCATGCCTTACGGCCCCATTGAGATGGATCCGGCTGCATCGGTGCTGCACTACGGGCAAGAGATCTTCGAGGGCATCAAGGCATATCGTCACGAGAATGGCGACGTGGTGACGTTTCGCCCTGAGGCGAATGCGCGTCGCTTGAACGAGAGCGCAAAGCGTCTCGCCCTGCCCGAACTGCCAGAAGAACTGTTTGTGCGCGCGCTCGAAGAGCTTGTTCGCATCGATATCGACTGGGTGCCGAGCCGCGAAGATCAGAGCCTCTACCTGCGCCCCTTCATGATCTCTGACGAGAGCTTCTTGGGGGTTCGCGCGGCCGAGAAGGCACGCTTTCTGGTCATCGCCAGCCCGGCTGGCCCGTACTTCACCGGTGGTGTCAAGCCCGTTTCGATTTGGCTCTCCGAAGATCACGCCCGCGCGGGTCGTGGTGGTACGGGGGCAGCGAAGTGCGGTGGAAACTACGCGGCCTCGCTGCTGCCGACCCGCATCGCGCAAGAGAACGGCTGCGCGCAGGTACTCTTCACTGACGCTGCAACCGTCGACCAGATCGACGAGCTCGGCGGCATGAACCTGTTCCTGGTGAAGGCCGACGGAAACCTGGTGACCCCGGCGCTCAACGGCAATATTCTCGATGGCATCACCCGCCGCAGCCTGATTCAGCTCGCGATAGATCGTGGGCTCACGGTAGACGAGCGCGCCGTCACCGTGAGCGAGTGGCGTGAGGGCGCCGCCGACGGCTCGATCGTTGAGGCGTTCGCCTGCGGCACCGCCGCGGTGATCACTCCGATCGGGGCGCTGAAGTCGGCGAGCGGCACCATCGTCGACTTCGGTGACCGTGCGCCCGGCCCACTCACCATGTCGTTGCGAGAAGAACTCACCGGCATTCAGTTTGGCTCGGTCGCAGACACCCACGGCTGGGTGCACCAGATCGTTTCAGTCTGAAACGCAGCTTGCCCGCCCCCTGAG
>JAPXTT010000158.1:0-3523 GCA_033812395.1 Leucobacter sp.
GTTCCAGACAGGCGGCGCAACTCCGTACCTCGATCGCGTCGGAGCAAGCGAGCGGGCATTCAACGCAAAATTCCATGATCCGGCAATCGCCGGGCCGGGTGCGTAGTCTCCGTCTCTCATAAAGTTGAGGGGCAGCCCGGTTTCGGGTTGCCCCTCAACTTTATGTCTGTCCAAATACAAAAGGATCCCTCCCGCGCTGTGCGGGAGGGATCCTTTTCAGTAAAGGTTACTTAGACCAGCGAGCGCAGCACGTACTGCAGGATGCCCCCATTGCGGTAGTAGTCTGCCTCGCCCGGGGTGTCGATGCGCACCACGGCATCGAACTCGATAACCGAGCCGTCCGCCTTGGTAGCCTTCACCGCGACCGTCTTCGGAGTGACGCCCTCGTTGAGTGCGGTCACGCCCGAGATGTCGAAGGTCTCAGTGCCGTCAAGCCCGAGGCTGTCAGCGCTCTCGCCGGCGGGGAACTGCAGTGGGAGCACGCCCATGCCGATCAGGTTCGAGCGGTGAATGCGCTCAAAGCTCTCGGTGATGACCGCCTTGACTCCCAGCAGGCTGGTACCCTTTGCCGCCCAGTCACGCGACGAGCCCGAGCCGTACTCCTTGCCGCCAAGCACCACGAGCGGGGTGCCGGCTGCCTGGTAGTTCTGAGCTGCGTCGTACACGTACGCCTGCGGGCCGCCCTCGACGGTGAAGTCACGGGTGAAACCTCCCTCGACATTGTCGAGCAGCTGGTTTCGGATGCGGATGTTCGCGAAGGTGCCGCGAATCATGACCTCGTGGTTGCCGCGGCGAGAGCCGTAGGTGTTGAAGTCCTTGGGCTCAATACCATTCGCTACCAGGTACTGACCTGCCGGAGTCTCTGCCTTGAAGCTGCCCGCGGGGCTGATGTGGTCGGTGGTGACCGAATCGCCGAGCTTCAACAGCACGCGTGCGCCAGAGATGTTGGTGACCGGCTGTGGCTCTGCTGGCATGCCGTCGAAGTAGGGCGCCTTGCGCACGTAGGTCGACTTCTCATCCCACGCGAAGGTATTACCGTCGGGGGTGGGCAGCGAGGTCCAGTGCTCATCACCGTCGAAGACGGTGGCGTACTTCGCCTTGAACATGTCGCTGTCGATCGACGCGTCGGCGATTTGCTGCACCTCGACAGGGTCGGGCCAGATGTCGCGCAGGTAGACGTCGTTGCCGTCGCTGTCTTCACCGAGCGACTGCGTCTCGAAGTCGAAATCCATCGTGCCGGCGAGCGAGTAGGCGATGACCAGTGGCGGGCTCGCCAGGTAGTTCATCTTGATGTCAGGGTTGATGCGACCCTCGAAGTTGCGGTTGCCAGACAGCACAGCGGTCACGGCGAGATCGTGCTCGTTCACCGCATCAGAGATCTCTTGGTTGAGTGGACCCGAGTTACCGATGCAGGTCACGCAGCCGTAGCCGACGGTGTAAAAGCCGAGTGCCTCGAGGTCTTTGTTGAGGCCCGACTTCTCGTAGTAATCGGTCACAACCTTCGAACCAGGCGCGAGCGTGGTCTTGACCCACGGCTTCGCTTTCAAGCCCTTGGCCGCAGCGTTGCGTGCAAGCACGCCAGCTGCGAGCATGACCGAAGGGTTCGAGGTGTTGGTGCACGAGGTAATCGAGGCGAGAGTTACCGCTCCGTGGTCGAGTTCGAACTCACGCCCCTTCTCGTCTTTCACCTTCGCGGGGTTCGAAGCCTGTGCGTAGTTTTTGAGGTCGGTCTCGAACTGCGACTTCGAGTGCGAGAGTTCGATGCGATCCTGTGGGCGCTTCGGGCCGGCGATTGACGCGACCACTGTCGAAAGGTCGAGCTCTAGATACTCGCTGAACTCTGGTTCAATAGCGGGATCGTGCCACATGCCCTGAGCCTGATTGTAGGCCTTGATGAGCGCGAGCTGCTCGTCACTGCGGCCGGTGAGGCGCAAGTAGTCGAGGGTCACGTCGTCGACCGGGAACATCGCGGCGGTCGAGCCGAACTCGGGGCTCATGTTGCCGATGGTGGCACGGTTTGCGAGTGGCACCGAGCCGACGCCCTCACCATAAAACTCGACGAACTTGCCCACCACGCCGTGCTTGCGCAGCATCTGGGTGATGGTGAGCACCACGTCGGTGGCAGTCACGCCAGCGGGAATTGAGCCCGAGAGCTTGAAGCCGACGACGCGCGGAATGAGCATCGATATGGGCTGGCCGAGCATCGCTGCCTCTGCCTCGATGCCGCCGACACCCCAGCCGAGTACGCCCAGGCCGTTCTCCATAGTGGTATGCGAGTCGGTGCCGACGCAGGTGTCTGGGTAGGCGAAGGCCTGTCCATCGATCTCACGTGTGAAGGTGACGCGTGCGAGGTATTCGATGTTGACCTGGTGCACGATTCCGGTTCCTGGAGGCACAACCTTAAACTCGTCGAATGCGCCCTGGCCCCAACGTAAGAACTGGTAGCGCTCGCCGTTTCGTTGGTACTCGATCTCGACGTTGCGAGCAGCCGCTGAAGCGACGCCGTAGACATCAGAAATGACTGAGTGATCGATGACCATCTCAGCGGGCGCCAACGGATTAATCTTGTCTGGGCTGCCGCCGAGGTCGACGACCGCCTCGCGCATGGTAGCGAGGTCGACAACGCAGGGCACGCCGGTGAAATCTTGCATGATCACGCGTGCTGGCGTGAACTGAATCTCGGTGTCGGGTTCTGCGTTCGCGTCCCACCCACCAAGAGCCTCAATGTGCTGCCTTGTGACGTTCGCACCGTCTTCGGTGCGAAGCAGGTTTTCTAGCAGCACCTTGAGGCTGTAAGGCAGCCGCTTTGCTCCGTCAACCCTGTTGATGTCAAAGATCTGGTACGACTTGCCGCCCACCTCGAGGGCAGTTTGCGCGCCGAAACTATTGAGAGATGCCATGACCACTCCGTTCGAATTTATCTCGATGTCAAGATAATTCTATACCTGTTGGCAGCGGAGAGGATCGCCGAGACGCATCGCAAGGAGGCGCGTTACGGCGTGTCATTCATCTGATGAGCTTGACTTGGGCGGTTCCGTGACTTCGGTTGCCATTTCGGCCGGGCCCACCGCAGCACTCACTCGAGAAAGCAAGAGCCATGTAAAAAGCACTGCGAGAGCGAACAGCGGCACACCCATTACGAGTCTGGCGATGCCGAGGGCGCTCGTGTTGTCAGCGAAATACAGTGGCAGCTGTACCGCCAGTCGCGCGAAAAACACCATGATCCAGAACACTGTAACCACCCGAGCGGCACGCTTGAGCGCAGGCACCTGACGCCACTCAGTCAGCGATCCTCGAAACATGCCGAAAAGCAACCCAACCAGTGGCCACCCAACGAGCAGCGAGACTGCATGGGCGATAATCCAAGCCCCATTGATGAAGAAGCCAGGTACAAAATAGCTGCTTCCCTCACCCGAAAACAGCACTGCTGCAGCACAGATCACGACACCAACAACGCCCGAAAGTGCAGCAGTGAGCTGCTCTTTTCGCACAAGCCGCCATAACAGGGCGACGGCAGCAAGCG
>JAPXTT010000159.1:0-3514 GCA_033812395.1 Leucobacter sp.
TGCTTCCTGTCGGCGGCCCGATTTACCAGTCGGCACTGCAGGCAATCAAGGAGTCGGGTCGCGATGTTGCGCTGATCGGTGTTGACGCTGACCTCTTCCAGACCGATGAAACCACCCAGGACTTCGTTCTGACCTCGATCTTGAAGAACATGGACGTCTCGACTTACGAAGCTGTCATATCGAGCGCTAATGGCGAGTTCGACGCAGAGGCTTATGTCGGTACCCTCGACAACGGTGGTGTCGGCATCGCGCCGTTCCACAACTTCGAGGCGAAGGTTGCTCCCGAGCTTGTCAGCGAGGTTGACGCACTCAAGCAAGAGATCATTGACGGCAAGGTCAAGGTCACTTCGTACCTGAGCTAATCGCTTGAAATTCCGAGGGAGCGATCGGTGTAAGCCGGTCGCTCCCTCGTCTTTCATCTGACTCTGTGGTCTCGGCTCTTGACAAGCCCAGATCACAACCCGACCGCTAGGATCGAGCACATGAAGCTTGAACTTCGAGGCATTACGAAGCGCTTCGGCGCCTTCACCGCCAACGATCACATCGACCTCACCGTCGAGCCCGGTGAGATTCACTGCTTGCTCGGCGAGAACGGCGCTGGCAAGTCAACCCTGATGAACGTGCTGTACGGCCTCTATCGTGCAGATGAGGGTGAGATTCTGCTCGACGACCGAGTGCAGCACTTTGAGGGGCCCGGTGACGCAATGGCCGCAGGTGTCGGCATGGTGCATCAGCACTTCATGTTGATTCCAGTGTTTACCGTGGCAGAGAACGTGATGCTCGGCAACGAGGCTACGAAAGCCGGGGGGTTGCTCGACCTCGCAGCCGCGCGCAAGCGGGTAAATGAGATTTCTGATCGCTTCGGGTTTCATGTCGACCCCGACGCAATTGTTGAAGACCTGCCTGTCGGGGTGCAACAGCAGGTAGAGATTATTAAGGCTCTCTCGCGCGACGCAAAGGTGCTCGTGTTTGACGAACCCACCGCGGTGTTGACCCCGCAAGAGACCGACGAGTTGATGGCAACCATGCGTCAACTGCGCGACGAGGGCACCTCGATCGTGTTTATCACTCACAAGCTGCGCGAGGTGCGCGAAGTTGCTGACCGTATCACGGTCATTCGCCTCGGCAAGGTTGTCGGCGAGGCAGCACCAAGCGCCAGTAATGAAGAACTCGCTTCGCTCATGGTGGGGCGTGCGGTTGAACTGACGGTGCATAAGAACCCCCCACAGCTGGGTGACCGGGCGCTAGTGGTTGAGCACCTCACGGTCTCTGACCAGTCGGGGCTGGTGCTCGTCGACGACGTGAGCTTCGAGGTGAGAAAAGGTGAAGTGCTCGCCATCGCGGGTGTGCAGGGCAATGGCCAGACGGAGCTCACCGAGGCGCTCGTTGGCGTGCAATCTGGCGTACGTGGCAGCGCGAAATTGAACGGAACCGAGTTAATTGGCCGCTCCGTTCGTGACATTCTCGACCAGGGTGTGGGGTTCGTGCCCGAAGACCGAAGCGTCGATGGTCTCGTGAAAGAGTTCAGTGTGGCCGAGAACATGATGCTCGATCGATCGCACGGTGCCCCCTTCGTGAAAGGTGGCACACTACAGATCGGTACACTGAACGAGTTCGCGAAGGCAAAGATCGCCGAATTTGACATTCGAACTCAGGGGGCAAAACAGGCTGCTGGCGCTCTCTCGGGCGGCAATCAGCAGAAGGTCGTGATTGCACGCGAGCTGAGTCGTGAGCTGCAGTTGTTCGTTGCGGCTCAACCCACACGAGGAGTTGACGTTGGATCGATTGAGTTTATTCATCAGCGAGTAATCGAGACACGAGACTCTGGTGTTCCCGTCATTCTGATTTCAACAGAGCTTGACGAGGTATCTGCGTTAGCTGACCGAATTATGGTCATGTACCGAGGCAAAGTCGTCGGTATTGTGCCAGGCGACACCTCGAGAGATCGGCTTGGCCTCATGATGGCCGGAATGAACGGGGGAGCAGAGTGATGAGTACCACCGAGACGCAGCAGGCTGTGCCCGGTTCCGTTCCCGATTCGGCAGGAGCACCGTCTCGCTGGCGCAAGGCCTTCACCGCGGTTACGACTGGCAACGCGATCATTTCGCTGTTCGCGGTGCTCGCCGCAGTTATTGTCGGATCGATCATGATCGCATTTACCGACCAAGATGTGCAAGAAGCAGCAGGCTATTTCTTTTCACGCCCGGGTGACACGCTGGTCGCTATCTGGGATTCGGTCTCGGGGGCTTACGTGGCCCTGTTCAAAGGATCGATTTACAACTTCTCTGCCGACACATTCGTGAAGGGCATTCGCCCGCTCACTGAGACGCTGAAGTTCGCGACCCCGCTGATCGCGGCCGGCCTCGGCGTTGGCCTCGCGTTTCGCGCGGGCATGTTTAACATCGGTGGTCAGGGGCAGATTCTGATGGCTGCCGCTGCAGCTGGTTGGGTAGGCACCACGCTGACGATGCCGTGGCCGCTGCACATGATCACTGGCATCATCGCAGGTATGGCCGCTGCTGCGGTCTGGGCTGGCATTGCGGGTTTCTTGAAGGCTCGCACCGGTGCGCACGAGGTGATCGTGACGATCATGCTCAATCATATTGCCGTCTACTTGCTCGCTTGGATGCTCGCGACGCAGGGTGTGCTTCAGGCGCCTGGATCAAAAAACCCCAAGACCGCAGCAATGGCAGAGTCGGCGATCATGCCGCAACTGCTTGGGCCGCAATTCAAGTTGCATATCGGTCTGCTGCTCGCACTTGCTGCAGTGGCGTTCTCGTGGTGGCTGCTCGAACGCTCGAGCGTGGGATTCCGGTTTCGAGCTGTCGGCCTCAACCCGAGTGCCGCAAAGGTCGCGGGCATTAACGTCGGTCGTACCTACTTTCTTGCAATGGTTATCGCGGGTGCGCTCGTGGGCATCGCTGGTGTGAGCCAAGTGCAGGGCACAGTGACCTCAGGATTCGGCGGCGACATTGACGCGGGTATCGGCTTCGACGCGATCACGGTTGCGCTGCTTGGCCGATCATCTCCGCTAGGCATTCTTGCCGCAGGTTTGCTCTTCGGTGCGTTCAAGGCCGGTGGCTTTGCAATGCAGGCTTCGCAGGGTGTGCCCGTAGAGATTGTGCTCGTTGTGCAGTCGCTTATCGTGCTGTTCATCGCTGCCCCTCCGCTTGTGCGAGCCATGTTTGGTCTGCCAGACCCTGAGCGCAAGGCCAGAAAACAGCGCCGTCTCAAGAAGGAGGTGTCGGCATGAGCGCCGCTACAGTCCCTGCATCGGATCATCTTGTGAGCGATGATTTGAGACGCGTAACAGTGAAGTCTTGGAAGGCGCCGGTCATCTTCGGCACTTTCGCGGTTCTGTTTAGCTTGCTGCCGCTGCTCGGCCCACGAGATGGGCAGACAACCTTCAGGCTCGCGGCCGGCCACGAGCTGTTTGCGTTGCCTGACCTCGTTGTTCCGGCTACCGCCACTGCTTGGGGTGCAGCCATCGTGCTGCTGCTCTGCGCCGCTTTTT
>JAPXTT010000160.1:0-3448 GCA_033812395.1 Leucobacter sp.
CATGTTTCGGGCTTTGCAGGGAGGCTCACACTCGCGTTCGCGGCGGCACCTCAGTGAACAGCGCCTCATGCGCCAAAACCCGTGCGGCAGGGCTTAGCACCCGGTCGAAGCGGTGTTCTTGTGGGCTTTCTCCGATATTGCCGAGCGTTAACCACAAATCGTTCCAAACCTCAGACACCTCGCTCTGGTTGATTGGGCTGCCATCGCGGTGCGACCATCCCAGCTCGGTCAGCGTCTGTGCCACTACGTCGACGTCAATTCTGCCCTCGGTCGTTGCCATATGCACAAGCACAATGACGGTTGCGTCTGCGCTGAAAGACTGCTCGTCAGGCGCCATCGTGTCAACAAGGTGGCTCCAGAGCACACCCGGTTCGCTCAACGCAAGTCTGCCAAGACTAGTGAGACGCAGAGTCGATTTGTATTTGCGCAGCAGCCCGATCGACTTCAGGTCTTCTCGAAAGCGAAACACAGGGCGCGCATCAATCTCGCGCGCCATTTTGTGGGGCCAGCCTCGCATTATCGGCATCATTGAGGCGAGTTCTTGCACGGCGGCTGGCTTCAGATACCCTGCGGCAGTCAAGGGCAACCCCTCACCGTCGGCCATCTCAAGTAGTCGGCGGTAGACCGACAGCGCCCCGACCGTATCGACCGGGTCTCCAAGCACCTTCAACATTGACACCTCGACTGCGCGGTCGTTGAACGCCTGCCCCAGCGCAGTCGTACCCAGGGTGCGCAATACATCGGCGAGCACCGGGTGCAGGTCCCAAGCCACGCGACGATGGTGCTGCGACCCCGCCCCAGTGGGCATACCATCTGGTCGGTGAAAAGCTGAGGTCATTCGCGTCGCCCGTTGGTTTGAAGCTGCTGAAGAGAATCGGGTGCGCAATTGGCCCCGCTCGTATCGTACCCCCACGAAACACACGCTTACCCCCCGGGCCTAGAAGTTGGACAACTGGGTAGGATCAGCGTATGGAAACCGACAAAGTTCTGACCGAACTGCGCGAGTTCGTCGCCGAGCGCGAGTGGGCGCAGTTTCACTCCCCCGAGAACCTCGCTAAGTCGATTTCAATCGAAGCCGCAGAGCTGCTCGAGTGCTATCAGTGGAGCCAAGACGCAGAGATGGGCGAAGTGCGCGACGAACTCGCAGACGTGCTCACCTATTGTTTTCTGCTCGCAGATCGGCTGGGTGTCGATCCTGCGCAAATCATGCTCGATAAGCTTGAGCGAACACGCCAAAAGTATCCAGTTGAACTTTCGCGGGGCCGAAGCGAGAAGCATGACCGACTTTAGAATCGAAACTTTTCCGTTTTCGCAAGGCGCACTGCCCCGCGCAGAGGAAGAGCTCAGAGACTGGCCTGTCGTCTACGTGCTGTCGGGCGATAATCACGCCTATGTCGGCGAGACCCACAATGCAATCAACCGCATGGCACAGCACCTACAAATTGAAGAACGGCGAAAGAAGCTCAAGGTCGCACGAGTCGTTGTCGACGAGACGTTCAACAAGTCGGCCTGCCACGATCTCGAGGCTTTTCTCATTAAGTACCTCGACGGCGACGATCGGTTCGAGCTGATGAACAAGGTTGCGGGCCAGAGCAACTACAACTATTACAATCGCGCCGCGTACCAAGCAGCACACGAAGAGATCTTTGAACGGCTTCGTTCTGCGGGGCTCTTCAGCAGCTCGATTCGCGATATTGAGAACTCCGACCTCTTCAAGTTTTCACCTTTCAAACAGCTGACCGACGTGCAGTCAGCGGCAGTGGCCGACATCGCGGAGGGAATTCTCGAAAGTCTCGCAGCCGGGGCCCGCACCACTTCAGTTGTTGAGGGCCGCCCTGGCACCGGCAAGACAGTTGTAGTCATCACGTTGCTTAAGCTTCTGCAAGACATCAAGTCGGTTGCTGAGGGTGAAGAGATTCTCGAGGATGACATTGATGGCCCTTACGGTGACCTGTTTCTTTCTGGTACCAGAGAGTCGCTGGTTGGCCGGCGCATCGGTTTCGTGGTGCCACAGAAGTCACTCAGAAAGACTCTCACCAAAGTGTTCAAGCGCAGCGCTGCCCTGCGCGAGGTCGAGATTCTGACGCCCTGGCAAGTCGGCAAATCGGAGCACCGCTGGGATCTGCTGATCGTCGACGAGGCCCACCGTCTGAGCCAGTACGCTGCACAATCACACGGTACTCTCGTGAGAGACTTCCGCATTATTACCGAGAGGCTCTACGGGTCGTTCAACCCGAACATCACCCAGCTCGACTGGATTCAGACACAGAGCGATCACCAGGTTTTCATTCTCGATGGCGGCCAGTCAGTGATTCCGGCCGATTTACCTTCGAATGTGATTTCGCGTGTCTTCAAAGATGCACAGACCGAAGGCCGACGCTATCGTCTTGAATCGCAGCTTCGAGTGCAAGCTGGGGGTGATTACGTGCGTTACATTCGTGACCTAATTAGCGGTAAACACCCCACGCCTCAGCGCTTTGCAAACTACGATCTTCGCTTCTTCGATGACCCGGCTGAGATGCATACTGAGGTTCGAAACGAGAACGATAAACGAGGCTTAGCTCGCGTCGTTGCAGGTTTTGCATGGCCTCATGTGAGCAAGAAGCGTCGTGAAGAGCGCGACATCAATATCGCAAGCTATAGAGTTCAATGGAACGTGGCTGACACAGACTGGGTCAACTCCCCCACCTCGATTGACGAGGCCGGGTCGATCTACACGATCCAGGGCTACGACCTCAACATCGCAGGCGTGATCATCGGCCCCGACCTCGTCTACAGGAATGGCAAGATCCAGCTCGACGGATCCAACTATTTCGACCCGCGAGGCAACCAGCGCAACAACAAGCTACGCGGTATCTCGTACACCGATAGCGATATTCAGAAGTTCGTTGAGAATATCTACTCGGTATTGCTCACACGCGGGATCCGCGGCACATACGTGCACGTCGTTGACCCGGCGTTGCGCGAATACCTGCGGCCATATTTCACGCAGGATTAGCTCGCGACCCCCGCCGCCTTGCGAATCCGCTCAGCAATCACCTTCTCGGTCTCAGGCGTCAGCGAGATCAGCGCGTACGAGGTCGCCCACATGTCGCCTTCGTCAAGTTGCGAGGCCTCTTCAAACCCGAGTGTGGCATAGCGTGTGGTGAACTTCGAGGCCGCCTTGAAGAACACCACGACCTTGCCGTTCTCGTCGCAGTAGGCCGGAAACCCGTACCAGGTCTTCGGCATCAGCTGCGGGGCAACTTCAGAAACAATGCGATCTATGCCCTGGGCAAGCACCCGGTCAGCATCGGTCATCTCAGCAATCGCGTCGCGAATAGCCTGCTGCCCCGCTGCACGATTCTTGCCCGCCTTTTCTTGCGCGCGCAGTTCGGCCGCGCGCTGCTTCATTGCGGCGCGCTCTTCTGCCGAGAATCCGGATGATTTGGTAGCCATGGGATGGGCC
>JAPXTT010000161.1:0-3423 GCA_033812395.1 Leucobacter sp.
GGTACCGGCCGCGCCCGTCAGGGTTCGGTTCGCATGCCGCAGCACCGCGGTGGTGGCATCGTGCACGGTCCAGTGCCCCGCGACTACTCGCAGCGCACCCCCAAGAAGATGATCGCGGCGGCGCTCGTCGGTCTGCTGAGCGATCGCGCTCGTGCGAACCGCCTGCATGTCGTCGAGAGCTTCGGCATTGAGGGTAAGCCCAGCACCAAGGCAGCTCGCGAGTTTCTCGCTGCGGTTGCCCCGAGCAAGCGCGTGCTCGTGGTCGTTGATCGCGAAGACGATATGACTGTGCTCAGCGTGCGCAACCTGCCCCAGGTACACGTGCTGTACCAGGATCAGATCAACGCATACGACGTTGTCGTCAGCGATGACCTCGTGTTCACCAAGGCCGCTTTCGACATCTTCGTCGCAGCTCGTAGTGGTCAGAACAACGCCGTGAAGGAGGCCTAGACGTGAGCCTGAACAAGTCACATCACGACGTGATCATTCGCCCGATCGTTTCTGAGAAGAGCTACGGGTTGATTGACCGCAACGGTCAGTACACCTTCGAGGTTGCACCGACTGCTAACAAGACCGAGATTAAGTTCGCAATTGAGCAGGTCTTCGGCGTGAAGGTCGACAAGATCAACACTCTCAACCGCAAGGGTAAGACCCGCCGCACTAAGTTCGGCATGGGTAAGCGCAAAGACACCAAGCGTGCCATTGTGACCCTGAAGTCGGGCACCATCGACATCTTCACGGCTGCGCTGTAGCTCGGAAGCGAAGAGGAAACAACATGGGAATTCGTAAGTACAAGCCGACGACCCCGGGTCGTCGCGGTTCGAGCGTCGCCGATTTCGCTGAGATCACGCGTTCGACACCCGAAAAGTCGCTGCTGCGCCCGCTGCCGAAGACCGGTGGTCGTAACAACCAGGGTCGTATCACCACTCGTCATATCGGCGGTGGCCACAAGCGCCAGTACCGTGTCATCGACTTCCGTCGTCATGACAAGGATGGCGTAAACGCAAAGGTCGCTCACATTGAGTACGATCCGAACCGTACCGCTCGTATTGCTTTGCTGCACTACGTTGATGGCACGAAGCGTTACATCATCGCTCCGAACAAGCTGAAGCAGGGTGACACAATTGAGGCCGGCCCCACTGCCGACATCAAGCCTGGCAACAACCTGCCGCTGAAGAACATTCCGACCGGTACCGTAATTCACGCCATTGAGCTGAAGCCCGGTGGCGGTGCAAAGATGGCTCGTTCGGCTGGTGCCTCGGTGCGTCTCGTCGCAAAGGATGGCCCCTACGCTCAGCTGCGTCTGCCCTCGGGTGAAATTCGCAACGTCGATCTGCGCTGCCGCGCAACCGTCGGCGAGGTGGGCAACGCCGAGCAGTCGAACATCAACTGGGGCAAAGCCGGCCGTATGCGCTGGAAGGGCGTTCGCCCGACCGTCCGTGGTGTCGTGATGAACCCGGTCGATCACCCGCACGGTGGTGGCGAAGGCCGCACCTCAGGTGGCCGTCACCCGGTCAGCCCGTGGGGCCAGAAAGAAGGCCGCACGCGTAAGGCCAATAAAGAAAGCGACAAGCTCATTGTTCGTCGCCGCCAAACCGGCAAGAAGCGCTAACAGGCAGGTAAGGAGTAGAAGATGCCTCGTAGTCTCAAGAAGGGCCCCTTCGTTGACAACCACCTGCTTCACAAGGTGGTTGCCCAGAACGAAGCTGGCACCAATAACGTGATCAAGACCTGGTCGCGCCGCTCGATGATCATCCCCGCAATGTTGGGTCACACCATCGCTGTGCACGACGGTCGTAAGCACATTCCCGTATTCGTCACCGAAACCATGGTTGGCCACAAGCTGGGCGAGTTCGCGCCCACTCGTACCTTCCGCGGCCACGTGAAGGACGACAAGAAGGGCCGTCGCCGCTAACGCGGTGACGTGAAGGAGGAAGAGAAATGGTGGAGTCGATCGCCCGCGTGCGTCATATCCGCGTTACCCCCCAGAAGGCCCGTCGTGTCGTTGACCTGGTCCGTGGCAAGAACGCGCAGGAGGCCCTGGCCATCCTGAAGTTCGCCCCGCAGGCCGCTTCGGAGCCGATTTTCAAGCTGGTGGCTTCGGCCATCGCAAACGCCCGTGTGAAGGCTGACAACGAGAACCTGCGCCTCAATGAGGACGAGCTCGTCATCGCCCGCGCATTCGTGGACGAGGGTGCAACGCTCAAGCGTTTCCGCCCCCGCGCACAGGGCCGCGCGTTCCGCATCAACAAGCGCACCAGCCACATCACCATCGTTCTGCAGAGCGCTGATGAACTCGTGGCAGCAAAGAAGGGAGCCAAGTAATGGGCCAGAAGATTCATCCCTACGGCTTCCGCCTCGGGATCACCACCGACCACGTGTCGCGTTGGTTCTCGGACTCGACGAAGAAGGGCCAGCGTTACGCTGACTACCTCGCCGAGGACATCAAGATCCGCCAGCACCTGACCCAGCAGCTTGATCGCGCAGGCGTCAGCCGCGTCGAGATCGAGCGCACCCGTGACCGCGTGCGCGTCGACATCCACTCGGCTCGTCCCGGCATCGTGATCGGCCGCCGCGGCGCCGAGGCTGAGCGCATCCGCGCTGACCTCGAGAAGCTCACCGGCAAGCAGATCCAGCTGAACATCCTCGAGGTGAAGAACCCCGAGGCTGACGCTCAGCTCGTCGCTCAGGGCATCGCCGAGCAGCTCGCTGCGCGCGTGGCTTTCCGCCGCGCAATGCGCAAGGGTCTGCAGGGTGCTCAGCGCGCCGGTGCCAAGGGTGTTCGTATCCAGGTGTCGGGCCGCCTCGGCGGTGCTGAGATGAGCCGCTCGGAGTTCTACCGCGAGGGTCGCGTGCCGCTGCACACCCTTCGCGCGAACATCGACTACGGCTTCTACGAGGCCAAGACCACCTTCGGCCGCATCGGCGTGAAGGTCTGGATCTACAAGGGTGACCTTACCAACAAGGAACTCGCTCGCGAGCAGGCGGCCCAGAAGCCGTCGCGCGACCGCGGCGACCGCCGCCGTGCGCCCCGTGGCGCTCAGGCCGAGGCTGCACCCGTTGCAGCAGGAGCGGAGAAGTAACTCATGCTGATTCCCCGTCGAGTCAAGTACCGTAAGCAGCACCACCCCAGCCGCAGCGGTATGTCCAAGGGTGGCAATAAGGTCACTTTTGGCGAGTTCGGTATTCAGGCCCTGACCCCCGCTTACGTGACGAACCGTCAGATCGAGTCCGCTCGTATCGCGATGACCCGTCACATCAAGCGTGGTGGCAAGGTGTGGATCAACATCTACCCAGACCGTCCGCTCACGAAGAAGCCCGCCGAAACCCGCATGGGTTCGGGTAAGGGCTCGCCCGAGTGGTGGGTCGCTAACGTCAAGCCGGGTCGCGTCCTCTTCGAGGTCGCCGGTGTCGATGAGCAGC
>JAPXTT010000162.1:0-3421 GCA_033812395.1 Leucobacter sp.
CTATCGCCCAATCGTCTACCTGAGCAACCGCTCGATCGCCCTTTGCTAGCCACTCTGGGCGATTTATGTCTATTGAGGCATACACACGCGCCGCGCTCGGCATCACCGGTGCGACAATGGGCAACAGCACCTCGCTCGCGATTGCCGATTCTCCAACATCAGCGACAATCGCCCTGGCGTGAAGTGAATCACCACTCTCGATTTGCACCTGCCAGCAGTCGCTCTCGTGCACGATTGATATTGCTTGTTCTGAGCGCACCTCCACCCCATACAACTCAAGCAACTGCAACATATGTCTCACCAAAGCTTCGGTGCCAAGCGCAGGGGTCAGCCTCGTTTCACGTGCAACATTGCGTTCTGCGTATGCGAGCACTGCAGTGCTCAACGAACCCGCCCGCGACAGTGCCTCGTTCAGGCCTGGTGTGGCGACCGCAACCTCAACCTCGGCAGACTCGGCCCCATATCGCTCAAACACTTGTGGGTCGACTAGGCGATCTCGCACTTTCGCCCCCATACGTTTGCGCACCAACTCACCGAGCATCTGCGTTTTGCCGACCGTAAGCAATGGGGTGATGCGATCAAGATAAGCACGAAACGCGCCGCCAGAACCGATCATTGCAATGGTCTCGCTCGCGATCGCCACTGCCGGAATGCCGAGCACGTTGGGCGATGCTTGCCTCAACCACTCTGTGCCATGCGGCAACATGGGAGGGGCTGCGACTGCAGCAATTGCCTTTGCTGCGGCAGCAGGCTCACTGCTGGCAGCCCCGGCTACCGGGGCTGCGATCCTTTTCAAAAAGTCGGCTATGACACCATCAGGGTCACGCTCTGCACACGGCCGCGCGCCAGCTTGCGAACTGTCGTGCAGCAAGACAACCCGCAGCCCTACCTCGGCAAGATCGAGTGCGCTTTGTAGCGCTGGCAGGCTGCGCCCGGTAACTATCGCGTCGATCATGCGGTCACACCACCGTTCGGCTGCGCTGGCGGCATCGACACCATGCGCTGCACCCGATCAATGCGCGTACGACGACCGTCTGTGCGCCTAAAGTCTCTGTCAACCCACCAGGCAAAAAATACCTGCCCAAGCACCGCGGCAAGAAGTGTGACAGCGGTACTGCCCTCGGCGGTCTGCTTGGTCTCGCCGCCGTAAGCTGCGGCCATCATGAGAAAGCCCACCAGGTTGTTTACGACATGCAACGTGATGGCGGCCTCGAGCCCACCGGTGCGCCAGGTCAACCATGCCGCAACAATGGCAAGTGTGGCCACCGATAGCATGCCCCAAATTTCATAAATATGCGCAAATGCGAATACGACGCTTGGCAGGGCAACTGCAATGAGCGGGCTGCCGGTTCGCCACTTCAGCAGCGCGGCACCACCGAAGACCACGGCAGTCACGATGAGCACATGAACACCCTGATCGGCGAGGCCCGTGAGCCCGCCCGTGAGATACAGGGTCAGCGCAATCACCGGCACTGCAATTGACACCAGCACCACAAACCAGACCCTGTTGCGCCATACACCGATCGCCTGCATAAACGCACCCCGAAACACCAGTTCTTCTGATGCAGACTGCAAGGGCACGAGCAAGAGAATGATCAGTACCGACCAGAGCGCAGCACTCACGTCAAAGCCGACGGGTTCTTGGGCTGCAGGTGGCGAACTGGTGGCCGTGGTCAGCAGCATATCCAAGCCAATTCCTACTGCATTCATCACAAAAAGCGCCATGATTGCTGGCAGAATCGCCCGCCTCACGAGGCGCCAACGAATGCGAAGCGCTACAGACCAGAGCCTGCCAGCTGGTGTCAACCCAACGCTCACCATCGCAAGCAGAGCCGACGGAATCATGAGGGCGAGCGAGCCGAGGGTCATCACCATCGAGAGCGGTCGTTGCGTATCAGGAATGGCGAGGCTCAACATTGAATCAATGTCGAGCGCACGGCCCTCGAACACCCCGGCAATTCCAAATATCACCAGCGAGAAAGCGGTCGAGAGCGTGAAATAGTACAGCACTCCGAGGATCAGCCCGAGCACCGGCTTCCACCACCTGGGGCGCGCAACCCCACGTAAGAGCTGATGGTATTCGAGCGGCTCGGTCTCGACCCACTGCGTCTCGACCGCCGGGCGCGCCCATGCCGGTTGCGGAACGGAAGGCGCGCCCGCCCCAGCAAACGGCGCAGATTCGGCGGGGGTCACGGCATTGTTTGCGGGAGCCGCAAGCGGCTGTTGTTGGTTCGCGAGATCTTCGGGCTGATCCGGGCTAAGACTCATGCCCCTATTCTCCCAAAGCGAGCGGGGTCGGCGCTGTGAACTACGCCCCGCGCAGGCGCTCAGCCAGGTACGCATGCAGCTCTGCGCGCGGTACTCGCGCCTGCTGCATCGTGTCGCGCTCGCGCACAGTCACAGCGTCGTCATCGAGCGAGTCGAAGTCGACCGTGATGCAGAACGGCGTGCCGATCTCGTCCTGGCGGCGGTAGCGGCGGCCAATAGCGCCAGCGTCGTCAAAGTCGATGTTCCAGTCGTCGCGCAGGTCTGCGGCGATCTCGCGGGCGAGCGGCGAGAGGCGCTCGTTGCGGCTGAGCGGCAGCACGGCAGCCTTGATCGGCGCGAGGCGCGGGTCGAGGCCGAGCACGGTGCGGGTGTCGGTGCCGCCCTTTGCGTTCGGCACTTCTTCTTCGCGGTACGCATCGACGAGAAACGCCATGAGCGAGCGGGTGAGGCCAGCGGCCGGCTCAATCACGTACGGTACGTAGCGTTCGTCGTTCGCCTGGTCGTAGAACGAGAGATCTTTGCCAGAATGCTTCGTGTGGGTTGAAAGATCAAAGTCGGTGCGGTTCGCGATGCCCTCGAGCTCGCCCCACTCGCCGCCGGTGAAGCCGAAGCGGTACTCGATGTCTGCGGTGCGCTTCGAGTAGTGCGAGAGCTTCTCTTTGGGGTGGTCGTAGAAGCGCAGGTTCTCGGGGTCGATTCCGAGGCCGACGTACCACGACATGCGCTCGTTCATCCAGTACTCTTGCCACTCTTCGTCGGTGCCAGGCACGACGAAGAACTCCATCTCCATCTGCTCGAACTCGCGGGTTCTGAAGATGAAGTTGCCGGGCGTGATCTCGTTACGAAAGCTCTTGCCGATCTGGGCGATACCGAACGGCGGCTTCACGCGCGCCGACTGCAGCACGTTCGCGAAGTTCACGAAGATACCCTGCGCGGTCTCGGGGCGCAGGTAGTGCATGCCCGCCTCGTCATCGACCGGGCCGAGGTAGGTCTTGAGCAGACCCGAGAACGCACGGGGCTCGGTGAACTGACCGCGAGTGCCGCAGTTCTTGCAGACGATCTCGGCGAGGCCGCCCTCGGGTGCACGACCCTTCTTCTCTTCGAACTCTTCGATCAGGTGATCCTCGCGATAACGCTTGTGGCACTGCAAGCA
>JAPXTT010000163.1:0-3386 GCA_033812395.1 Leucobacter sp.
CTCTTCCAGAAGATATCGTCGAGGCGGGTACGGTTGACGGCGCGAGCGGCTGGCGTATATTCCGTTCCATCAAACTACCGCTGCTGCTCGTTGCGGTTGCACCGCTGCTGATCGCCACTTTCGCCTTTAACTTCAACAACTTTGGTGTGATCTACATGCTGACGAGAGGCAACCCTCGTTTCTCAGACACCACGCTCGATGTCGGCGCGACAGACATCATGATCACCATGGTCTACAAGGTCGCATTCGGCAGCGGAGGCGGCCGCGACCTCGGCCTCGCCTCTGCGTTGTCGATTCTGATCTTCATCATCGTCACTATCGTCGCCGTCGCGAGCTTCCGCCGCACGAAAGCCCTGGAGGATCTGAACTGACATGTCGCAGCCAATAGAACCCCACCCCATGCACATCGGCTCTGACGGCATCGGTGGCCCGGGACGTACCGGCGGCTTCAGCCGAGTAGATCGCACCGAAGAGCTGCACACTAGGGCTCTGCTTCTGGGCGATAAGCCGGTGCGGCAGCGTCGCCGCCGGAGCTTCGGCCGCTGGTTCACCGACACCGGCTGGCGGCACATCGTCGCATGGGTGGCCATCGTCTTCGCGCTCTTCCCACTGCTGTATATCGTCTCGGCCTCGTTCAACCCGATCGGCACGCTCACCGGCTCGAACCAGCTCTTCTCTGCGATCTCGTTCAAGAACTATGAACGCCTGTTCACCGATGCGAGCGTGCCCTACGGTACCTGGTATCTGAACTCACTCATCATCGCCGTGGTCACGAGCGTGCTCGTGGTCATACTCTGCGCACTGGGCGCGTATGCTTTCTCGCGCATGAGATTCAGAGGGCGTCGTGTAAGTCTCGCGACCCTGCTCGTGGTGCAAATGTTTCCACAGCTACTCGCGATTACAGCGATTTTTCTGCTCATGATTCAGATCGGTGACGTCTTCCCTGCCATCGGCCTCGGCACACATGCCGGGCTCATCATGGTCTATCTCGGTGGCGCGCTCGGAGTGAATACTTTTCTCATGTATGGCTTCTTCAACACCGTACCGAGGGCGATTGACGAGGCTGCACGCATCGATGGGGCTGGTCATGCGCGCATCTTTTTCACGATCATGCTCCCACTCATCGCCCCCATTCTGGTGGTCGTCGGGCTACTCACTTTCATTAGCGTTATCGGTGAGTTTGCGATCGCGAGCGTGGTGCTCACCGAGCCGTCGACGCAGACGGTAGCTATTGGCCTTTTCCAACTCGTATCTGGGTTTCAGTCTCAGAACTGGGGGGTGTTTTCAGCCGGCGCACTGCTCGCAGCGCTACCGGTGATGGTGTTTTTTCTCATGTCACAGCGGTATCTCGTCGGCGGTATGATCTCCGGCAGCGTGAAGTAAAGGGTCGTGACGGTCATGCAGAACATTCTCGGCACTCAGCCTCACCACGATGGTTCTGCGCTGCACGTCGGCACTGAATCACTGAATCTTAATGACCCAGTTCGGCTCAGGTTGCGCGTGCCAACCGCGGTTGAGTTTACTGGTAACGATGACAGCGTTGGTGTCGCTGCCGAAGCTGCCCCGCTCGCGGTGTGGGTGCGAACGGTTCGGGATCGCGATCTTGAGTGGACTGCCGCCACACGCATCGGCACAGTCGATGGATGGGATTGGTGGGAAGCCGAGATCATCGTTCGCAACCCGCGCTGCAGCTACCGCTGGATGATCGAGAGACCCTGTGGTTTCGTCGAATGGGTGAACCAGGCCGGCTGCCATGCTGATGAACCACGCGATGCTGACGACTTCGCCCTGCTCACGAGCCCCGCGCCGCCATCGTGGATGACGGACGCTGTGATGTATCAGGTGTTTCCTGACCGTTTTGCGCGATCAAACGCGGCCGACACCCGCAAGACGCCAGAATGGGCGCTGCCAGCACAGTGGGGTGATCCTGTCGACAACGTCATGCCCGGGCGCTCGCAACAGTTCTACGGGGGCGATCTTGATGGCGTCGTAGAGCGACTCGATCACCTCTCTGAGCTCGGTGTCACCTTGCTCTACCTCACCCCGATCTTCCCTGCTGCCTCCAACCACCGCTACGACGCGGCGAGCTTCGACACGATCGACCCGCTGCTCGGCGGCAACGAGGCGCTGATTCGACTCGTTCGTGCCGCCCACGAACGTGGCATGCGCGTGATCGGCGACCTCACGACGAACCACTCGGGCGATGGGCATGCCTGGTTTCGTGCGGCATACGGTCGCCCGAAGGTCGCTGAGGGATCGTTCTACTACTTCAAGGATGACGCGCACACCGAATATGAAAGCTGGTACGGCCACCCGTCTCTGCCCAAGTTCAATTGGTCGTCAGAAGAATTGCGTCATCGATTTGTGACTGGGCAAGACTCGATCGTGCGGCGCTGGCTAGAACCACCGTATTCGCTCGACGGTTGGCGCATTGACGTCGCGAACATGACGGGCAGGCTAGGCGATATCGACATCAACGACGAAGTGCGCGGTCTTATTCGAGACACCATGCACGACATCAATCCCGAAGCGCTGCTGCTCGCGGAGTCGACGAACGATGCCACAGTCGATCTGCAGGGCGACGGCTGGCATGGAATCATGAGCCATGCGATCTTCGCGCGACCACTCTGGGCTTGGCTTAGCCGACCTGGTGCGACTGCGCCTGAAGATTTGAACAGAGGATCGGGTGGTAGCGACGCTGGTTCTGCTGCGGTAGTCTCTGGTCGGGTCGCTCCATGGTTCTTCGGTCAGCCGCTCACGCAGATGCCGCAGTACACCGCGCGGCAGTTTCGCGAATCCATTGTGCGGTTCGCGGCAGGGGTGCCCTGGCGGGTGCGGCTCGGCGGAATGCAACCACTCGACACCCACGATACCGCGCGGTTCGCGACGCACGCACGGCCTGGCACCGTGCCTGTTGCAGTGGGGCTTTCGATGACACTTCCTGGTATTCCAACACTGTTCGCAGGCGACGAATTCGGTCTGTTTGGAGCAGACGGAGAGGCGAGTCGCACGCCGCTGCCATGGGGAGAGGTTGAGCGGCCCGAGGTCGCTGAGCGCATCGGCCTCTATCGAGAACTCATTGGTATGCGCGGCGAGCATGCGGCATTGCGCGAGGGCGGATTGCGCTGGTTGTACGCCGATGACACAGCACTCGCCTTTGTTCGCGAGAGTGCAGAAGAATCGGTGTTGATTGTGGCGTTCGGCGATGCTGGGCGATGCGAGATTGTGTCTGAAGCGCTTGTGGGGGTGCTGAGCTCAGCGGATTTCGTGCCGCTCGTGAATCACGGTGGTGTTGCGTTTGATGCTGCCCGTGCTGCTGGTGGTGTCGATGGAGCCGGTGTTGCCGATGGCGCGCATGTGTTGATCGCTGAGGCGCCGGCTTTCGC